>NZ_BAAGZJ010000122.1:0-18365 GCF_054778635.1 Nocardiopsis nanhaiensis | reverse complement strand
CCTCCTCGGCGGCCCGCCGACGGTGGTCGACGGCGTCCGCCGCCCCGCGCAGCAGGTCGGCCTCGCCGTGCAGCCGGGCGATCCGCTCGTCCAACCCCGGGTCCGCGCCTCGGGCCCGGTCCAGCAGGGCGGTCAGGCGCTCGAACTCCTTGGCGCCCTCCCCGCGTCGGGCCACCAGCTCGCCCTCCTCCCGAACCAGCTCACCCTCCTGCGTGCGCGCCCGCTCCAGGTCGGCGGTGACCTGGGCCAGCTCCTCGTCCAGGCGCTGGACCTCTCGGGCCGCGGCGCGAGCTTCGGCCAGCTCACCCTTGCGGGCTTTGACCTCCTCGTCGGCCGACGCCACCGTGCGCTCCTCGGCACGCTCGACGGCGGCCGACCGCCGCTCCCGCAGCGACACCAGGGTGTTCTCGGCCTCGGTGCGCCGGGTGGCGGCCTTGTCGGCGGCGGTCTGCGCGGCCCGCTCCTCCTTCGCCGACACGAGGCCCGCCCCGCTGGGCTGGGCGGGGAAGGGGTGTTCGGTCGCCCCGCACACCGCGCAGGCGACGCCGTCCGACAGGTCGGCGGCGAGCTCGGCCGCCATGTGAGCGATCCGGCGCTCCCGCAGTTCCTGGACCCGGTCCCGCGCGGCCTGGGCGGCGTCGACCGCTTTCCTGCGGGCCTCCTCCGCCCGTTCCACCTCGGCACCGAGCCGCTCGTGCTCCACGGCTGCCCCGCGCCGCCGCTCGGCCAGCTCCAGGGCGGCTTGGGCGGCCTCCGCCAGTCCGGACCGCTCACGGGCGCGCCGCAGTTCGCCGGTGACCGCCTCCACCCGGGGCGGCAGCGATTCGACGCGCTCACGGGCCCGAGCGGTCTCGGTGCGCAGGGCGGTGAGCCGCCGGTCCAGCCCGGCGAGCTCCCGGTGCAGCGTGCGGCGGCGCTCCGCGTCGCCGCGCAACAGGTCCAGCTGGGCGAGTTCGTCCCGGCGGGAGCGTTCCACTGAGCGCAGCGCGGCAGGGGCGTCGGGGCGGTCCAGGGTGTCCGCGTCCACATCGGACAGGCCGCCCACCAGGGACAGCCGGTCGGAGACCGCCAGTTCGGCCTTGTCGAGTTCGGTGCGGCGTTGGTCGCGGGCACGGAGGAACGGCAGTACGGAGTCGGCCCGCTCGGCGGCGGTCAAGCGCTCGTCGAGGCCCGCCCGGTGCTCGCGCTGCTCAGCGAGCAGCGTCCGGCGCTCGCGCGCCCCGGCCAGCCGCTCCTGGCGGGTGCGCAGTGCGCGCCCGGCGGCCAGCGCCTCCTGGGTGCGGTCCCGGGTCTCGGTGAACTCCCCGGTGACCTCCTCGGCGTCCCGTGCGGTGGCGGCCTGCAACGAGGCCAGCTCCGCTGCCCAGGCGGTGAGCTCCGCGGGTGTCTCCGGGGCGGCGGACCGGCCGACCTCGGCGATCCGACCGGACACATCGCGCACCCGTTCGTCGGCGGCGCGCACCTCGCGCTCCAGCTTTCTGGCGTGCCCACCGAACCACTCCTCCACATCCCGGAACACCCGGGTGTTGAAGATCCGTTCCAGGGACTTGCGGCGGTCGTCGGACTTGGCCCGCAGGAACTGGGCGAAGTCGCCCTGGGGGAGCATGACGATCTGGCAGAACTGGGTCAGCGTGAGCCCGACCAGGTCGCCGATGAACTGTCCGGCCTCGTCGGGGCGGGTGGTCACCCCCTCCCACTTGCCGTCCACCAGTTCACTGACGATCACCTTGGCGTTCTGCGAGACCGTGCCCACACCGCGCTTCTTGGGGCGCTCCCAGCGGGGGCGGCGCTCGATCCACAGCCGGCGGCCCCGCACGGTGAACTCCAGCGTCACCACGGGTTCGAGAGCGGGCGGGGAGTGGTCGCTCTTGGGCGAGCGGTCCTTGCTGCGTGCTCCGGGGGCGTTGCCGTACAGGGCGAAGCAGACCGCGTCCAGCACGGAGGTCTTGCCGGCACCCGTGGGGCCGTGCACCAGGAAGAGCCCGCCGTCGCCCAGCCGGTCGAAATCGACCTCCTCGGTTCCGGCGAAGGGCCCGAAGGCAGTCATGGTGAGGGTGTGCAGCCGCATCAGCGTGCCCCTTCCTGGAGCCGGACCTCTTCGACCGCCCGGTCCACGAGCTCGCGCTCCTCGGGGCTGACAGCGGTGCCCCGCGCCCACTCGACGAAGTCGGCGACCACCTCGCGCTCGGGGCGTTCGGCCACCGTCGCGGTGACGGTGCGCCGGTCGTCCGCGTCCCCTTCGGGGGCGAACTCCAGCAGCAGCGTGTGGGGGAAGCGTTCGCGCAGCCGGTCCATGGGCTGGGCCGGGCGGCGCGGGTCGGTGAGGGTGATCTGTAGCCAGTGGCCGGTGTAGCGGCCCCACTCGTCGCCGGTGAGGAGGTCGTCGAGGCGGCCCCGGATCCGGGCGAGCGGGCGGGGGACCGGTGCGTCGACGAAATCGGCGCCGGCAAGCCCGTCGGCGTCCAGCTCCACCACCCAGTATCCCTTGCGGTGGTGCTCCTCCGAGAAGGAGTAGGCCAGCGGGCTGCCCGGATAGCGCACCGACGGGGTGATGGTCTGGCGCCCGTGCAGGTGCCCCAGGGCCACGTAGTCCACACCTTCGTAGGTCGAGGCGGGAACGTGGGAGGTGCCGCCCACCGAGATGTCGCGTTCGCTGTCCGAAGGCTCGCCGCCGGTGACGAAGGCGTGCGAGAGGACCACCGACCGGGTGCCCGGCCGCCCCTCGAGGTCGGCCCGGACCAGGTCCATGGCGTGCCCGATCGCCGCGGGGTGGCCGCGTTCGGGCAGTTCCCAGTGGTGGCGGGCGATCTCCGGTTCCAGGTAGGGGATGCCGTAGAAGGCCACCGGCCCGTGCTCGTCCTCGACGACCACCGGGGTGCCGATCCCGTCCAGGGAGCTGCGCAGGTGGACCCCGGCGGCGTCGATCAGGTCCGTGGCGAAGGCCATCCGGGTCAGGGAGTCGTGGTTGCCGCTGATCAGTACCGCTCTGGCGCCGGTGGCCCGGATGCGGCCGAGCGCCCGGTCGAACAGGCGCACGGCGTCGACCGGTGGCAGGGCCCGGTCGTAGAGGTCGCCGGAGACCACCACCACGTCGATCCGTTCGGTGTGGATGGTGTCGACCAGGTGGTCGAGGAACGCGGCCTGGGCCTCGATGAGGTTCTCCCGGTGGAAGGAGCGGCCCAGGTGCCAGTCCGATGTGTGCAGCAGGCGCATGGAACTGGACATTACCTAAGTTGCACCCGGTCCCGCCGGGAGAACGGTGACGCCTGTGGATAAGACGCCTGTCGACATCCGGTGGCCCGCGGCCGACCGGTCAGAGCTTGCGGGCCAGGGTCAGGCCGTCACCGATCGGCAGCAGGACCTGGGCGACGCGGTCGTCGGCGGTGAGACGGTCGTTGAAGTCCCGGATGCCCTGGACGTTGGGGCTGTCCTGCTCAGGGTCCACCACGCGCCCGTGCGAGAGGGTGTTGTCGGCGATGAGCAGCCCGCCGGTCCGCATCCTGGGCACCAGCTCCTCCCAGTAGTCGACGTAGCCGGTCTTGTCCGCGTCGAGGAAGGCGAGGTCGAACTGGGGCTCCTCGGGGAGGAAGCGCAGCGATTCCAGGGCCGGTCCGATCCGCAGCGTGATCTTGTCCGCGACCCCGGCCCGCTCCCAGTAGCGCCGGGCCACCCCGGTCCACTCGTCGCTGATGTCGAGGGCCAGGAGCGTGCCGTCCTCGGGGAGGCCGCGGGCGAAGCAGATCGAGGAGTACCCGGTGAAGGTGCCGATCTCGACCGCGTTCCGGGCTCCGGAGAGCTGGGTGAGCAGGGTGGTGAACGCGCCCTGCTCGGGGCCGATCTGCATCCCTTGGTGGTCGGGGAAGCGTCGGGCGGTCTCGTTGGCCAGGTCGGCCAGGACCTCGTCCACGGGCTCGCTGTGGGCGACGATGTAGGCGTGCAGTTCCGGGGTGATGCCTTCTGAGGTTCGAGTCACGCACGTCAGCCTAGAAGGCACCGCCCCGCCATGCCAGGAAGCCCGACCGGGCCGCGGTCGCCGGTCGGCAACCACACGGGGTCAGTGGTGGTCAGGGAGCATTTCGGGCCAGTCGAAGAGGTAGATCGAGCCGATGATGATGCCGATGGTCAGCAGGGGGGTGACCACCTTCTGCTCGACCGGGCCGTCGGTGGCGAAGCCGCGGCCCTGGCCGAGGCGCTTCTTCCAGAAGGGCCAGAAGATCGGTACGCCCATCCTGGTGACCATGTCGCCGAAGAAGTGCAGGACGATGCCGAAGGCGACCGCCAGGCCCAGCCAGGTGTAGTTCACGCCGGAGGAGAACAGGGCCAGGGTGATCGCCGCCGTCGCCAGGGCGTTGATCACCCCTGAGGCCGTCCGGTTCCTGTCCATGCCGAACCCCAGGCCCTGGAGTGCGATACCGATCAGGAGGAACACGAAGATCTGGACGGCCAGCTCCGACCACAGGGCCAACGCCTGGACCATGACGCCCATGAGCACGGCGAAGAAGAACGAGTGCGTCCCCATCCGGTGCCCGCCGAAGGCCCAGTTGAGGATGTCGCTCAGAATCTCGGTGAACTTGCCGTAGGTCTTGGTCACCGTCGCGCTCTTGTGGTCGACGTCGGGCAGGAGCGCCGCACCCGCACAGACGAGCGAGCCCGCGACGATCTCACCGGGCCCCAGATCGAAACTGAGCCCGGGGAATTCCGTGCCCTGAACGAGTGGTACGACCGCCATCCAACCGACCACGCCACTGAGTGCGTGCGAGTGCCCCATCATGGCGGGAACCGTAGCGGAGTCCGTCATTCACCGCGAATCAGCGAACGGATTCGGTCAGGGAACAACAGTCACTTAACTCCCAGTAAACAGCAATGTCACCCGTGCCGGAGTCGAATGTGTTGCGATATGCCGCCTCACCTCGAAGATCATTGACGCTCTGTGTGCCCAGTTGGTAGACAACCAACAACCCCCACGGTGGCCAGGCCACCACCCCACGAGAACCTGACAGGGGCCGCTATGCATACCCATCAACCTCCCTCCGGCACCCTTCTCCGACGGACAGCGGCCTCCGGCGCTTCGCTGCTCCTGCTCGGGGGCCTGACGGCCGTCCCCGCGGTCGCGGATGAGACTGACGGCACAACGCTGACCGTCGCCATCGCGCAACAGGTCGACTCCTTCAACCCCTTCACGGCCCAACTCGCCGTCACCACGAACATCCTCCGGCACGTCTACGACAGCCTCACCACGGTGGATCCGGAGACCAACGAACCGGCGCCCTCGCTCGCGGAGAGCTGGGAGACCTCCGACGACGGACTCACCTGGACGTTCAACCTCCGTGACGACGCCTACTTCACGGACGGCGAGCAGCTCACCGCTGAGGACGTCGAGTGGACGTTCACCACCATCATGGAGAACGAGGCGGCCGGGATCGCCTCCGGCAACTACGTCGCCGGGTTCGAGAGCGTCACGGCCGAGGACGACACCACCTTCGTCGTCGAACTGGACGAGCCCCAGGCCACCATGGAGTCCCTTTCGGTGCCGATCGTCCCCCAGCACGTCTGGGAGCCGATCGTCGAGGAGGAGGGCGACGCGTTCTCCGACTACACCGCCGAGGAGTTCCCCACGGTGGGCAGCGGCCCCTTCGTGCTCACCGAGCACTCCCGGGGTGAGCACATCCGCCTGGAGGCCAACCCCGACCACTGGCGGGGCGCCCCCGGCTTCGACGAGCTCTACTTCCGCTACTACTCGGAGAAGGACGCCGCCGTCGAAGCACTCCGCGGCGGCGAGGTCTCCTTCGTCTACGAGCTCACCGACGCCCAGGTCACCTCACTGGAGGGCGTCGACGACATCGAAGTCAACATCGCCGACGGAAAGCGGTTCCAGGCCTTCACCATCAACCCCGGAGCCGAGACCCAAGACGGCGAGGAGTTCGGCGACGGACACCCCGCGCTGAGCGACCTGACCCTGCGCCAGGCCATCGTCATGGGTATCGACAACGACGAGATCGTCGACCAGGGCGCCAACGGCCAGGCCGTCGCTGCCGGCGGCTACATTCCGCCGCGCTACGAGGACTTCCACTGGGCGCCCGAGGGCGACGGGGCCATCCTCGACTTCGACCCCGACGCCGCCAACGAGATGCTCGACGACGCGGGCTACGACCTCGGTGACGACGGCGTGCGCGTCTCGCCCGACGGCGACCGGCTCGAACTGCGCATGCACGTCCACGCCGACCGCCCGGACAACGTCCAGGCAGGGCAGGTGATCGACGAGCGCCTCGCCGACATCGGCATCGAGATCGACAACCAGACCGTCGACCCGGGCATCCTCAGCGACGCCCTCTACGACGCCGAGTACGACCTCATCTTCACGGGGTGGACGGTCAACCCCGACCCCGACTACGTGTTCAGCATCCACACCTGTGACGGGCTGCCCACGGAGCCGGGCACCATGCAGGGCGACGCCTACTTCTGCGACGAGGAGTACGACGAGCTCTACGAAGCACAGCTGGGCGAGTTCGACGAACGGGACACCCGGGCGGAGCACATCCACCAGCTGCAGGAGGTCCTCTACGAAGAGGCCGTGGTCAACGTCCTGACCTACCCGAACATCATGGAGGCCTACCGGACCGACCAGATCGCCGACATCCAGCCGGAGCCGACCGAGGGCGGCAACATCTGGGGCCAGGACGGCTACTGGGCCTGGTGGTCCGCCGAACCCGCCGATGCGGACGCGGCCGACGCCCCCGGACAGGGCCTGTCCACCGGGGCGATCATCGCCATCGCCGTCGGAGTGCTCGTCGTGGTGGGCGCCGCGGGCTTCTTCATCGTTCGCCAGCGCTCCACAGTGGGGGACCGCGAGTGACGACGACGCCCTCAGAGGCGGATGGAACAGCCGGGGCGGGGACCACCGACGTCCCCGCCCCGGCGGGCCCCCAAGGGCCCGGCCGGGCGGTGCGCGTGCTCCGCTACGTGCTCGGCCGCCTCACCACCGCGGTGGTGTCCCTGTTCGCCGTGATCGTCGCCGGGTTCTTCCTCTTCCGGATCCTGCCCGGCGACCCTGTACGCGCCATGACGGAGGGTCGGGAGGTCACCGCGGAGCAGCGCGAGGAGCTGCGCCGCCAGTTCGGCCTCGACCAGCCCCTGTGGCGGCAGTTCCTCGACTACGCCGAGGGCCTGCTCCGGCTCGACCTGGGGATTTCCTTCCAGTACCGCGAGCCGGTCGTCGACCTCATCCTCGAGCGCCTGGGACCGACGATCCTGCTCGCCGGGACCGGAACGCTCGTCGCCGCGCTCCTCGGCCTGTTCCTCGGAGCCCGCGCCGGTTGGAAACCCGGCGGCCGGGGGGACCGGGTCAACACCGCGGTGGCCCTGTTCTTCTGGTCGGTTCCCACGTTCTGGCTCGGCCTGCTGCTGATCGTGCTGCTGGCTTCCGGGCGCGGCTTCGTCCCCGGCCTGTTCCCGACCGGGGGCATGGTCGACCCCGGGGTGAGCGGCCCCCTGGCTACCGCGCTCAGCACCGCCCAGCACATGGTGCTGCCCGTCACCACGATGGTCGCGGTGATCTACGCCCAGTACCTGATGATCATGCGGTCGTCACTGATGGACGAGAAGGGTGCCGACTACCTGACCACGGCGCGAGCCAAGGGCCTGCGGGACACCATCGTGCGCCGCAAGCACGCCGTGCCCAACGCCCTGCTGCCCACCGTGACGCTCATCTTCCTCAACCTCGGCCAGGTCGTGTCCGGGGTGATCCTCGTGGAGACGGTGTTCTCCTGGCCCGGCCTCGGCCAGCTCTTCTACTCCGGCCTGCGCGTACCCGACCTCGGCCTCGTCCAGGGCCTGTTCGTGGTCTTCGCGGCCTCGGTGATCCTCATGAACCTCCTGGCCGACCTCGTGTACCCGCTGCTCGACCCGAGGGTGCGCCCATGACCGCAGCCACCGAACCCGCCCCGTCCGCGCCGCCGGTCTCCTCACGCGCCCTCGCCCGCAGAAGGCGCCGGGAGGCGCTGGTCCGGTTCGCCCGCGAGTACGCCCGCAACAAGGCCGGGCTGTTCGGCCTGGCCTCGCTGCTGACCATCGCCACGGTCGCCCTGACCGCCCCGCTGTTCGTCGACCAGGCGCACCTCACCGTCACGGGAGGCCAAGGCGACTCCTACCAGCCGCCCAGCTGGGAGTACCCGCTCGGCACGGACAACTTCGGCCGCTCGGTCCTGGACCTGGTGATCTGGGGCGCCCGGGTGTCCCTGGTGGTCGGCCTGCTGGCCACGTTCGTCTCGGTCACACTCGGCACCCTGATCGGCATCACCGCGGGACACTTCGGCTCCTCCGGAGGCTTCGGGGGCCGATTCGTGTCGTCGGTGCTCATGCGCGTCACCGACTGGTTCCTGGTCCTGCCCACGCTGGTCCTGGCGGTGGCCCTGGCCGCCGTCCTGCCGCAGGGCACCGGGACCATCATCGTCGCGATCGGCCTCACCGTCTGGCCGCCCACCGCACGCTTGGTGCGGGCCCAGACCCTGGCCGTGGAGGCACGCCCCTACGTAGAGCGCGCCCGGGCTCTTGGAGGCGGCCATGCGCACGTCATGGGCTGGCACGTCCTGCCCAACGTGATGCCGGTCGTGCTCGCCCAGACCACCCTGTTGGTGGCCACCTCGATCATCGCCGAATCCACACTGGCCTTCCTCGGCATGGGCGACCCCACGACCATCTCCTGGGGCGGCATCCTCGAGGCGGCCCGCACCGCCGGAGCCATCAGCGCCGGGATCTGGTGGTACATGATCCCGCCCGGTCTGGCGATCGCAGTGGTCGCGCTGTCCTTCACCCTGTGCGGGCGCGCGGTCGAGTCCGTCATCAACCCAAGGCTCAGGGGGCAGAGTTGACCGGTCTTCTCGACGTACGCGACCTCCAGGTCACCTACTCCGGCAGTGGCGGAGACATCCCCGCGGTCCGCGGCGTGAACCTGTCGCTCGACCCCGGCGACACCCTCGGTATCGCGGGGGAGTCCGGGAGCGGCAAGTCCACCGTGGCCCTGGCGCTGCTCCGCCTGCTGCCCGCCAACGCGCGCGTGACCGGGGAGATCCTGCTGGAGGACGAGGACGTCCTGCACATGCGATGGGGGCGGTTGCGCGCCGTTCGCTGGGTGGGCGCCTCGGTGGTCTTCCAGGGCGCCATGCACTCGCTCAACCCGGTCAAGCGGATCGGCGACCAGATCGCCGAACCCCTGCTCATCCACCAGCTCGCCACCCCGGACCGGGTCGAGGCGCGCGTGGTCGGGCTCCTCGAACAGGTCGGCCTGCCGCCGTCCCGGCTCCGCGACTACCCCCACCAGCTGTCCGGGGGGCAGCGGCAGCGGGTGATGATCGCGATGGCGCTGGCGTGCGAGCCCCGCCTGATCATCGCGGACGAGGCCACCACGGCTTTGGACGTCATGATCCAGGCCCAGATCCTCACCCTGCTGGAACGGCTGGTCGAGGAGACCGGGATCGGGATGCTGATGATCAGCCACGACCTGTCCGTGCTGGCGGCCAACTGCGCCCGGGTCGCGGTCATGTACGGGGGCCGGATCGTCGAGCAGGGTCCGGCGCAGGAGGTCGTGCACGAACCCGCGCACCCCTATGCGAGCGCGCTCAGTGCCGCCTTCCCCAAGATCGGGGACCCGGCCTCGCGCCTGGCGCCCCGAGGGCTGCCCGGAGACCCGCCGGACCCCTCCGACCCGCCCTCGGGCTGCGTGTTCCGGCCGCGCTGCGCCGTCGCGGAGACGGTGTGCGCCACGGTCGACCCACCCCTGTGGCCGGTACACCCCGACGTGAACGGGCAGTCCACACGGCACGCGGCGTGCGTGCACGTGGGCTCGGGGAAGGGAGTCGGGGAACCGCACGCTCCCGTTCAGGCAAACCCGGACCAGACGAGTACAGAGGAGACGAGCCGTTGAGCGCCGACACGGACTCACGACAGTCCGCCTCAGAACCCGGCTCCGAAGGGCGCCCCGAACCGCTCCTGAGCGCCGAAGCCGTGGAGGTGGCCTTCACCGCGGGGTTCGCCCCGGGTGGCAGCCGCGGTACCGCCCGCGCCGTGGACGGGGTCAACCTGGACGTGTCGGCGGGGGAGATCATCGCCCTGGTCGGTGAGTCCGGCTGCGGAAAGACCACCCTTGCCAGAGCCCTGCTCGGCCTGGAGCGCCCCACCGGCGGCCGGGTCGTGTTCGAGGGCTCTCCGCTGGGCTACCGCTCCCGCGCCCTGCGCTCCTACCGGCGCCGCGTACAGCTCGTCCAGCAGGACCCCATGGGCTCGCTCAACCCGCGCCGCACCGTGTACGAGTCGGTGGTGGAGGGCCTGCGGATCCACGAGGGCACCACCGCGGACGAGTCCGAACGGGTCGGACGGGCCCTGGCCCAGGCAGGTCTGCGCCCGCCCGAGCGGTTCTTCTCCAGCTACCCGCACGAGCTCTCCGGCGGCCAGCGCCAGCGCGTGGTGATCGCCGGGGCCCTGGTCCTTGACCCCGAGGTGCTGGTGGCCGACGAACCGGTGGCTTCCCTGGACGCCTCGGTGCGCGGCGAGATCCTGCGGCTGCTGCTGGAGCTCCGCTCCGACCTGGGCCTGTCCGCCCTGGTGGCCACGCACGACCTCGGCCTGGCCTGGAACATCGCCGACCGGGTGGCCGTGATGTACCTGGGCCGCGTGGTGGAGCTGGGCACCGTCGAGGAGGTCCTGTCCGCCCCCGCGCACCCGTACACGCGGGCGCTGCTGTCGGTCCTGCCGGACTCGGGGATCGAGGAGGGCCCCGTGGTGCTCTCCGGCGAGCCGCCGGACCCCAAACAGGTCCCGTCGGGCTGCCGTTTCCACCCGCGCTGCCCGGTCCTGGCCTCCGGCGAGGCCGAACGCGCCGGGGTCGCCGAGCTCTGCGCGACCGTGGACCCGGCCGTCCTGGGCGGCGGCGCCGAACGGCGGGTCGCCTGCCACTGGGCCGCCGCTGACGAGACCGGCCGCCTCCGCGAGGACGGGCCCCCGACCGCGTAAGTCTCCCGGAAACCCCGGTTCACACCCGTCTTCCCCGGCCGGTTGCGGACCGGGGAAACCCCGGGTATCCGGAACAGGCCGCCCCAGGGGCTCGTTGGCAGGGACATGTCGACCTACGAGCACACCACTCCACAGGCGCCGCCGCCGGAACGGGTCTTCACCGACCGCGACTTCTGGCGCGGCGGCGACCTGGACCTGGACGCCTACCTGACCCGCATCGGCCTGTCCGGGGACCTGCCGCCCACCCTGGACACGCTCACCGCCGTACACCGTGCCCACCTGGCCGCGATCCCCTTCGAGAACCTCAACCTGCTGCTGGAGCGGCCGGTCCTGCTCGACGTCCCCTCCCTGGCGGACAAGATGGTCCACGGGAACCGGGGCGGGTACTGCTACGAACAGAACCTCCTGCTCGCCGCCGTCCTCGACCGGCTCGGCTTCACCCTGACCGCGTTCACCGCGCGGGTGCTGATGGGCGGGGACGGCAGGCCGCGTCCCTCGACCCACGCCCTCCTGCGGGTGGAGGTGGACGGTGACCCCTGGCTCGCCGACGTCGGGTTCGGCGGTGGCGGCCTCGTGGAGCCCTTCCCGTTCGCGGACGGCCATCAGATCTCGCAGGGCGGCTGGACCCTGCGGCTGGACCGGATCGCGGAGGTCGGCGACGAGGAGTGGCTGCTGAGAGGGATCGCGGAAGGGCGCTGGCAGAACCTGTACGCGTTCACCACCGCAGGCAATCTGCCGCAGGACTACGGCATCTTCAGCCACTTCCTCACCAGCCACCCGCGCTCCCCTTTCCGCAGCCGTCTCATGGCGGCGCGGACCGAGGGCGGGACCCGGTACGGCCTCGACAACGCGACCCTGACCGTCGAGCGGGCCGACGGCCCATCCGAGGTGCGCGAGTTGGCCCTGGAGGAGGTGGGGCCGGTGTTGCGGGAGGTGTTCACCATCAGCCTCGACCAGGAAGAACAGGGGATCATCGCGGACCGGGTGAAGGGATTCCTCGCCGCGCGGCAAATGTGATGCTCTTCACGTTTGGCTGGATGTGCGCGGTGCGGGGAACCGCGAACCGCAACGCCAGCGGGTGTACCGGCCGAGTGGCGGTACACCCGCCCGGCCGGGGCAGGGGGATTTGGGGTGATCCCACACGTTCACCGCCCCGAGCCGTGGGGCAGTACCTGGGAAGTGTCACTCCGAGGGAGCAGCCCATGGCGTACCTGACCACGGAAGACGTTCACGAGTACATCAACGGGGTCTGTTTCAAGACCGGACCTCCCGGAAAGGTCGGGGCCGAGACCGAATGGCTCGTCACCGACCCCGAACAGCCAGACCGCCCCGTCCCCGTCGACCGCCTCGCGGAGCTCCTGGAGGCCTGTGGCCCCCCGCCCGCGGGAAGCCGGATCACGTTCGAACCCGGCGGCCAGATCGAGCTCAGCTCCGCCGCCCTCCCAGGTCCCGCTCGAGCACACGAAGCGCTCGCGGTAGACCTCCACCACATCCGCAAGACCCTCGCGGACGCCGGACTCCACCTGGCCGAGACCGCCCTCGACCCTGTGCGGCCGCCCGTCCGACAGCTCCGCCTGCCCCGCTACACGGCCATGGCGCGCTACTTCAGCAACCACCGCCACCGCAGCGGCCACACCATGATGTGCAGCACCACCTCGCTCCAGGTGTGCCTGGACAACGGTGCCGACGCCGCCGACACGCGTGCCCGCTGGGAGTTCGTCCACCGGATCGGCCCCGTCCTGGTGGCGGCCTTCGCCAACTCGGCGGTCTGGCGCGGCCGCCCCACCGGCTGGAAATCCACCCGCTGGGCGATCTGGGCGGCCACCGACGCCACCCGGACCCGGCCGGTCCTGGAAGCGCACACCCGCACCGATCCGGCCACCGCCTGGGCCGCGTACGCCCTCGCCGCCAAGGTGATGGCCGTACCCGAGGTCCCCGGCGGGGGAGGCGCGTGGACCGCGGACCCCGGGATCACCCTGGCCGACTGGGCCGAAGGACGGGGGCCGCGCCCCCTCACCCGCGCCGACCTGGAATTCCACCTGACCACGCTCTTCCCGCCCGTGCGGCCGCGCGGCTGGTGGGAACTGCGCATGATCGACTCCTTGCCGGAGCGGTGGTGGCCGGTCCCGATGGCGTTCGCCGCCGCCCTGGCCGACGATCCCGGCGCCCGCGCCGTGGCCGAGGACGCCACCGAGCGCCTGTGCCGGGGCCCCGTCCCCGAAGCCTCGCTGTGGATGCGCGCGGCCCGCCTGGGACCCGCGGACGCCGACATCGCCGCCTGTGCCCGGGCGTGCTTCGACGCCGCCATCGAGGCCCTGCCCCGGATGGGCGCGGCCGGACTCGCCGTCCTTCTGGACGAGTACGCCGAACACTTCGTCCGGCGGGGGCTCTGCCCCGCCGACACGGACACGCACGTGCAACACCGTGGAGGTGCGTCATGAGCCACGAGCAGGAACGCGCCAAGGAGCGCATCGCCGCCGAACTCGACCGGAGCAGGCGGCGCAGCATCGGCCTGACCCTCGACACCCTGGACGAGGAGGAGCTGCTGGCGCAGCACTCCCCGCTGATGTCGCCGCTGGTCTGGGACCTGGCACACATCGGCAACTACGAGGAGCAGTGGCTGCTGCGCGCCGCCGGAGGCCGCGAGGCGCTGCGCCCCGACATCGACGACCTCTACGACGCCTTCGAGAACCCCCGAGCCGACCGCGTCACCCTGCCGCTCCTCCGCCCCGAGGAGGCGCGCGCCTACAACGAGCGGGTGCGCAGCGAGGTCCTGGACACCCTGGACTCCGCCGACCTCTCGGCCGTGCCGACCCCCGTGCCCGCCCCGCGCGGGGCCTCGGGGGAGCGCTCGCTCCTGGACGCCGGATTCGTGTTCCACATGGTGATCCAGCACGAGCACATGCACGACGAGACCATGCTCGCCACCCACCAGTTGCGCAAGGGCGCCCCCGTGCTGCTGGCGGAGGAGGGAGGGGCCCCGCCCCTGAGCCCGCCCGGCACCGGCGAGGTGCTGGTCCCGGCCGGCCCCTTCACCATGGGCACCAGCGACGACCCCTGGTCGTTCGACAACGAGCGCCCAGCCCACACCGTCGGCCTGGACGCGTTCTGGATCGACACCGCCCCGGTCACCAACGCCGCATACCAGGAGTTCATCGCCGACGGTGGCTACCGGAACCCGCGCTGGTGGACGGCCGAGGGGTGGGAATGGCGGACCCAGAGGGACACCGCGGCCCCGGCCTTCTGGACCGAGGACGGCGGGCGCCCCGGCGGATGGTGGTCGCGCCGCCGCTTCGGCCGCCACGAAGAGGTACCGCCGAACGAACCCGTACAGCACGTCAGCTACTACGAGGCCCAGGCCTACGCGTGCTGGGCGGGAAAACGGCTGCCCACCGAGGGCGAATGGGAGAAGGCCGCCCGCTTCGACCCCGCCACCGGGCGCTCACTGCGCTTCCCCTGGGGTGACGAGGAGCCCGCTCCGCACCACGCCAACCTCGACCAGCGGCGGCTCGGGCCCGACCCGGTCGGAAGCCGCCCCGACGGGGCCTCGCCCCTCGGAGCGCGGCAGCTGATCGGCGACGTGTGGGAGTGGACCTCCACCACGTTCGGCGGCTATCCGGGATTCGCCGCCTTCCCGTACCGCGAGTACTCGGAGGTCTTCTTCGACGACGGCTACAAGGTCCTGCGCGGCGGATCCTGGGCCACCCACCCCACGGCGGTGCGGTCCACCTTCCGCAACTGGGACCACCCGGTCCGGCGGCAGATCTTCACCGGGTTCCGCTGCGCACGCGACGCGGACCGCGACTGATGTGCCGCCACCTCGCCTACCTGGGGCCGCCGCGCACGCTGCACGAACTGCTGTACGCGGCGCCCCACTCGCTGCACGTCCAGTCCTGGGCGCCCCGGCAACAGAGGCACGGCACCGTGAACGCCGACGGTTTCGGGGTGGGATGGTACCCCGAGCACGGCGAGCCGCTCCGCTACCGCCGGGCCATGCCCATCTGGGGTGACGCCTCCTTCGCCGACGCCGCCCGCGCCATCACCTCCGGGTGCGTGGTCGCGGCGGTCCGCGACGCCACAGTCGGATTCGGGTCCGAGGAGTCCGGTGCCCAGCCCTTCCGCGCCGACCGCCTCCTGTTCAGCCACAACGGCGCTGCCAAGGACGATGAGGCGCTCACCGCAGCGCTCGCCGCGCCGATCCCGAGCGGCGCGCTGGACGCCCGGTCACCCGTGGACTCAGCACCGCTGTTCGCGCACACCGTGCGCCTGTGGAGGGCCTCCGGCGACCTCGCCGGAACCCTGTCCGCGGTGGTCCGCCACGCCCGAGAGCACTCCGAAGGCCGGTACAACCTGCTCGCCAGCGACGGGGAAGCCATCGTCGGGACCACGGCCGGCGACACCCTCTACACCCTGCGCAGGCCCGGGGAGGGTGCGGAGGGCGGGGGAGGCGTATGGCTTGCCTCCGAGCCCTTCGACGACGGGCGCGGCTGGCGGCCGATCCCCGACCAGTCGGTGGTCGTGGCCACCCGAGAGCACACCGAAGTCCACCCCCTCGGCTGAGCACGCACCTCCGGCCACTGCCGGAAGCGACACCGGCCACTGCCGGAAGGGACACAGGAGGCATCATGTTCCGGATCGACCGCATCCTGACCGCAGACGACCTCGACAAGGCCCTGCGCGCCGACATCGCCGAAGGGCTCACCTCGAATCCCAAAGAACTACCGCCGAAATGGTTCTACGACGAACGCGGCAGCCAGCTGTTCGAGGACATCACCGGGCTCCCCGAGTACTATCCGACCCGCGCCGAGCGCGCCATCCTCGAACGGCACTCCGCGGAGATCGCCGCGGCCGCCGACGCCGTGGCGCTCATCGAGCTCGGTAGCGGCGCCGGGGTCAAGACCCGCCTGCTCCTGGACGCCATGCGCGGACACGGCCGCCTCCGCAGGTTCGTCCCCGTCGACGTCAGTGGCGACTTCCTCGACAGCTCCGCGCGCCCCGTCGCCGACGACTACCCGGGCCTGGACGTGCACGCGGTCGTCGGCGACTTCGAGCACCACCTCGGCCTCCTGCCCGTCAGCGAACACGACGGCCGGCAGCTCCTGGCCGTACTCGGCTCCACCATCGGCAACCAGGCGCCCGGACCCCGTGCCGCCTTCCTCCGAGACATCCGCGCCGTCCTGTTCCCGGGGGACTCGCTCCTGCTCGGTGCCGACCTCGTCAAGGATCCAGAGCGGCTCGTCAACGCGTACGACGACGCCCAAGGGGTGACCGCGGCCTTCAACCGCAACGTGCTGTCGGTGATCAACAACGGGCTCGGCGGGGACTTCGACCCCGACGCGTTCGACCACCTGTCCCGGTGGAACGCCGAGGACGAGTGGATCGAGATGCGTCTGCGTGCCCGAAGCGCCCAGCACGTTCGGGTGGCCGACCTCGGCCTCGAGGTGGACTTCGCCGAGGGGGAGGAGATGCGCACCGAGATCTCCGCCAAGTTCCGCCGCGAGGGGCTGTCCGCCGAACTCGACAGCGCGGGGTTCACCACCACCCGCTGGTGGACCGACCCGGCCGGTGATTTCGCGCTGACGCTCGCGGAGGCGCGTTAGAGCCCGGCCGCAGAACCCGACAGCGAGCCCACCCGCTTCTGGGACCGGTCGTTATCGTCCTGTGCCATGCCGTCAGAGTCACACGCGCACGTCGGAAGCACCGGCACACCGCGCCAGGTCCGGTACGCTCGACCCGTGTTCAAGGTAGGAGTTTTCGGCGCCGATGGGCGCATGGGGTCAGAGGTCGTCAAAGCGGTTCAGGCCGCGGACGACATGGAACTCGTCGCGGGCGTGGATAGCGCCGACGACCGTGATGCCGTGCTGGGAGCCGACTACGTAGTCGACTTCACGCACCCCGACGTGGTGATGGACAACCTCGAGTGGCTCATCGCCAACGGGATCCACGCCGTCGTCGGCACGAGCGGCTTCGACGAGGGCCGCCTCGCCCAGGTACGCGCCCTCCAAGCGGCCAAGCCCGGCGCCAAGGTGCTCATCGCACCCAACTTCGGCATCGCCGCCGTCCTCATGATGCACTTCGCGAAGCAGGCCGCGCCCTACTTCGACTCCACGGAGATCATCGAGCTCCACCACCCCAACAAGGCGGATGCCCCCAGCGGCACCGCCTACCGCACCGCCGAGCTCGTCGCCGAAGCCCGTCGCGAAGCCGACACCGGGCCCATGCCCGACGCCACCACCTCCGAGATCCCCGGAGCCCGTGGCGCCGACGTCGAGGGCGTCCGCGTGCACGCCCTCCGCATCCAGGGCCTCATCGCCCACCAAGAGGTCGTATTCGGCACCGACGGCGAAACCTTCAAGCTCCGCCACGACTCCATGAACCGCACCTCGTTCATGCCCGGAGTCCTCCTCGGTATCCGCAGGACCGCCGACCTCCCGGAGGCCCTCACCTTGGGCCTGGAGCCCATCCTCGGCCTCAAATAAGGTAGTCGGGGAAACGGAGCTTCCCGAAACGGGGCCATCCGCATAGCTCGGGTTATGCCGGTGGCCCCTTCTTGGTTCGGGGTTCTTGGTTCGGGGGTTCCTTTTTGGTTCGGGGGTTGCCTTTCGGGTTGGGGTGTCCTCCTTTCCCGCCGCGTGATTGTGGCCGTCTCCGCTGCGCGCGTCAAGGTCGTCGCCATCGAGCGCTTCGCGCGTCAACGGCGCTCCACCTTGACCCGCTCCGCTGCGACGGCGGGTTGGCGGCTATCGGGAAAGGGGGACGGGTGGTCGAGGTCCATGCGGCCCCGGCCTTCGGCCGGGCAACCCCCTCGGCCTGGCGGCCGATGCCTATCCCTGCGCCGGAGCGTTGACGGGTCGGGTGTCGCGGCCGGTCATTCTGGGCGGCGGACCCCGAATCCCGAACAGCACGGCCTTCGGCCGGGTGGGCTCTTGCGCCGGAGCTCACCGGCTGGGGGTGTCGCGGCTGGTCAATGTGCGCGGCGAACCCCTCCCGGTGGGCCCTTTTCCGATGATCTTGCTACTGGTAGCAAGTTCATTTCCATGCTGGAACACATTTGTCCGCTTTGCACGGGAATGCGATCAGGGGTGCGCGCGCCGTTCCTGAAAAGCTTACTTCGGGGAAAAGAAAAGGCATCCTAGTGTGGCCGGGTAAGTGTTTTGTCGCCTCCGGGATAGGTCCTTTCTGAGCCTTTCTTGATATCCTGGTGGTATGACTTCTTTCGGGCAGTGCGGGAACACGGCGGGAAACACCCCCGCCGTGGCCGCCATGGGTGCTGCCCGGGGAAAGATCGCTTCGGAAATGGCGGAGGTGCCCCCGACGGGTGCGGCCGGTGAGGTCCTGGATGTGATTTCTCAGGTGTTCGA
>NZ_BAAGZJ010000121.1:0-18437 GCF_054778635.1 Nocardiopsis nanhaiensis | reverse complement strand
TGCCCGTCCTGCGTCACCGCCGGGCCAGCAGCTTTGCCGTCGCCCTCGGCCTGGAGGCCGAGGAAGGTGGGCAGGGGCACCATGATGTTGATCATCGCCACCGCAGCACGCTTGCGACCCTGACCGCCCTTGCCGCGCTTGCCGTCCCCACCCCCGGCACCCCCGGCGCTCTCGGTGGGGTTCTGGGCGGACCGGACCAGGTTCATGAACGCGTCATACATCCGCTCCGAAGCCGACACGTGCAGCCTCTCGGGGTCATACTCCGACTCGTGGGCCTTGAGCACACACCTAAGCTCCTCGGCGTACTCACCCGGACCCCAGGCCTCGAACAGGTGAGTGCCATCGAAGGTCCGCACCAAACGCGCACCACGGGCGTCGAAGGCGGCCTGGTACTGCTCCTCCACCACCGCCGGGTTGTACTGGGCCAGCAGCTCCCGGCCCAGCCGGGCGATGTCGGAGCTCGACATCGCCGGCTCCCTGGCCTTGGAAGCCAAAATCCCGGCCTCCACCATCCGCCGGAAGAGGCCAGCATCCGGGTAGCGGCCAGTGTTGCGCGCCCCCACCGCCTTATCAGCGGCCCTGCACACCGCCACCGCCTCACCAATCGACAACAACCCAGAGTCCAAACCTTCCCGGGTGGCGGGCAACTCCTGGGCGAACAACCGGCGCGCCAGCTCGGCGCGCCCGTTGGCCTCAACAGGGGCCATCCCCACCGAGTGGATCAGCCAGTTCTGCACCGACCTCTGCCCACCCGCCTCCAACAACGTCCCGGCCGCCTCCAGCTGCGCCAACCGCAGCAGCATCGCAAGCTGGGCCCGATCGAAGTCCTCGAACACCTGCGAGATCACGTCCAGGACCTGGCCAGCTGCTCCGGTCGGGGGTACCTCCGCCATCTCCACGGTGATCTTTCCCCGGGCGGTGCGCGTGGCGGAAACGGCGGGCGTGTTTCCCGCCGCATTCCCGCACTGCCCGAAAGAAGAAGTCATACCACTAAGGATACCAAGAAAGACCCAGAAAGGACCTATCCTGGAGGTGATAACACCCTTACCCGACCACCTCGACTCGCCTTTCCGTCCCCCGAAGAAATAATCCCAGGAAAAGGGGTCCGGTCGCCCCTGTTCGCATTCTTGGGTAAAGCGGGCATATGCACACCCGAATGGGAATGATCTTGCTCCTGTCTCCATTCTCGACGGCCGAGGGTGGAGACAGGAGCAAGATCATCGGGGTTTTCGCCTCCCACAGTGACCGGCCGCGACACCCGGCCCGTCAACGCTCCGGCGCAGTGGCCCACCGGCCGCAAGGCCGTGCTGTTCGGGGTTCGGGGGCCGCAGCCCAGAATGACCGGCCGCGACACCGCCAGGCGTCAACGCTCCGGCGCAGGGGCAGGCATCGGCCGCCAGGCCGACGCAGTTATCGGGCGGAGCCCGAGTTTGTCCCGCTCAGGCCTCGACCACGCGTCCCCCTTTCCCGATAGCCGCCCACCCGCCGTCGTAGCGGAGCGGGTCAAGGTGGAGCGCCGTTGACGCGCGAAGCGCTCGATGGCGACGACCTTGAGGCGCGCAGCGGAGACGGCCACAATCACGAGGCGGGAAAGGAGGGAACCTCAAGAGAAAAGGGGAGCCCAGGGAAAATGAGCCTGGGGTTTATGGAAGTCAACTGAGCTACCAGCGAGACGCGCACTTCGGCGCGCACTACGACGCACCCTATGACGGCGCCCTGAAGCAGGCAGTTTGTCACGCAGTGGTCCTATCTTCCGTTGAGGTAGGCGAGGACGGCGCGGACGCGGCGGTGGCCGCTGTCGGTGGGGGACAGGGCGAGCTTCTGGAAGATGTTGCCGATGTGCTTGTGCACGGCGTTGGTGGTGACGACGATGCGGTCGGCGATCTCGGTGTTGTCGTGGCCCTCGGCCATGAGGGCGAGGACTTCGTGCTCGCGGGCGGTGAGGGCCTGGAGGGGGTCCTTGGCGCGCTGGGTGAGGAGTTGTTGGACGACGGCGGGGTCCATGACGGTGCCGCCTTCGGCGACCTTGTGCAGGGCGTCGACGAACTCGCTGACGCGGCCGACGCGATCCTTGAGCAGGTAGCCGACGCCCCCTTGGCCGTCGGAGAGGAGCTCGCCCGCGTAGTCCTGTTCGACGTACTGCGAGAGGACGAGGACGGGCAGCCCCGGCTGTTGGCGGCGGGCGTCGATGGCGGCGTGGATGCCCTCGTCACGGAAGCCCGGAGGAAGCCGTACGTCGACGAGGGCGAGGTCCGGCCGGTGCCGGTCGACGGCTTGGGCGAAGGCGGGCACGTCCTGGGCGACGGCTTCCACTTGGTGGCCGCGGGTGGAGAGGAGGAGCTTGAGCCCTTCGGAGAGCAGGACGTTGTCCTCGGCGATCACGATTCGCATGGCAGTTCCACTCTGATCACGGTCGGGCCGCCGGTAGGGCTGTCGACGGACACCTGCCCGTCGAGGGCGGCGGTGCGGCGGCGGAGGCCCTGGATGCCGCTCCCGGCATTCTCGTCCACACCGCCTCGGCCGTCGTCGGAGACTTCGAGGTGAAGGCGATCCTCCTCGCGGGTGACGCGGACGGACACCGTGTCGGCCCCGCTGTGCCGCACGGCGTTGGTGACCGCTTCGGTGGCCGCGTAGTAGGCGGCGGTCTCCACCGCGACCGGGAGGCTGCCCGGAACCGCGACGTCGAGCCGGACGGGCAAGGTGGTGCGGCCCGCGAGGGCGGACAGGGCACCGGGCAGGCCGCGGTCGGCGAGGATCGGCGGGTAGATGCCGCGGATGACGTCGCGCAGTTCCGCCATGGCCTCCTCGGTGCCCTCGTGGGCCCGTTCGAGCAGGGCGGCGACCTGGGGATCCGACTGTGCCTCCTTGGCCACACCCAGCTGCATGGCGATCGCGACGAGCCGGGCCTGGGTGCCGTCGTGCAGGTCGCGTTCGATCCGGCGCAGCTCTGCCCCGTGCGCGTCCACCACCCCGGCCCGGGTGCGCTGGAGCTCGTCCACGCGGTGGGCCAGCAGTTCCTTCTCTGAAGGTGCCAGTACCCGGACACAGAGCCGGGCGTGGACGGTCGCCAGCGGCGGGGCGACCGCCGCGGCGATCACTACACCGATGACCAGTTGTACGGCGGCGGTGCCGAGCGCGATCCCCCAGCCGTCGACGGGGACCCCGAACGGCTCCTGGTGGACCCCCTCGGGGAACACCCACCACAGCAGTGACAGAAGCGTGTTGAACAGCATCCCGGGGCCCAGGAGCGCCAGGAGCCCGAAGACGATGCTCACCAGTGTGAACAGCGGCATCCAGAGAAGGGTCCGCCGGGTGGCCGGATCGCGCCACAGCATGGCGATGCCCCGCTCGGAGGACTCGGGCAGGTCGGGGATCTCGACCCCCAACAGGCGGGCTGCACGCCCTCGGTGCCAGTCGGCCCACCGGACCACCTGCCGCAGCCACAGGGGCAGGAGGATCAGTCCGAGACCGCCGAAGGCGGTGGTCAGCGCCACCACCAGGGTGACCGGGAGCATCACGAGGGTGAGGTTCCCGGACAACAGCGCGAGCAGCAGGTATCCGGTCGTTCTCAACGCCCGTTGCCACACGTCCAGCATTGCGCTCCTCCGCCAGCTCCCGCCAATGTCACTGAACATACTGGGGCAACAGGCAGGGGAAGGGCACTACAGCTGGCTGCCGGAACCGGACAGGTGCCCCCGCCCCCGCTACTGTCGAAGGCCCCGGCACAAGGAGGTTCCGAGGTGACCTCGGGCGGCTTCACCGCACACCAGTGGACCGCGCTGAACGGCGAGGGCGGCCCCACCCCGCGCAGATACGTGCTGGACACGTTGTTCGTCCTGATCTACGCGTATTCCGACCTCACCCTCCCCCCGCGCCTGGCCTTCGTCCAGTTCGGCGGCGACCCCTGGGCCTGGGTGCAACTGGTCCTCCAGCTGGTCTTCCTGGGCGGGGTGCTCCTGCGCTGGAAGTGGCCCTTGGCCTCGTTCGCCGTGGTCACTGCCATCGCGCTGACCTACATGTTCACTTGGGGCGGTGCACCGTTCGTCGTCGCGGCCTGGGTCCTTTACCCGACCGCCCTCACGGCGAGACCCCTGTCGCGGCTCCAGGGATTACTCCTGGTGGCGGGAGGAGCGGTAGCGGCGCTGGTCGTCAGCTGGGCGATCTGGACCGATCCGTTGCTGCTCGTGCTCCCCTCGCTGACCCTGGCCTCTCCCTTCGTGTTCGCATGGCTGCTCGGGCGGCTGGTGCGGGCGGGGCACCTGCAGAGGCAGCGCGACTCTGCCGCGGTCGCGGCCGGGATCCGATCGGAGGAGCGACTTCGTGTGGCCCGGGAGATCCACGACGTGGTCTCCCACGCGCTCGGCGCGATCGGGATGCGCGCGGGCGTGGCCCGTTACGTTGTCGAAGACGACCCGCGCGCGTTGCGGGAGGCCCTCACCGACATCGAGTCCACCACCCGTGCCGCCACCGACGAACTCCGCCTGCTCTTGGGCGCCCTGCGTACCGACGGGGAGGCGCCCCGCACCCCGCAAGCCGGGCTGTCCGATCTCGCCGGGTTGGCGGATACCGCCCGGGCGGCGGGCGTGGACTGCGTGCTCAGCACGCACGGGGCCGACGACCTGCCCGCGGCCGTCGCGCTCGGCGTCCACCGGGTGGTCCAGGAGTCCGTCACCAACGTGATTCGGCATGCGCCCGGCGCCACCTGCACGATCACCGTGAACGGCGGCCCGGACGCGGTGGAGGTCGAGGTGGCCGACACCGGACCGGCCAGGGCACAGGCCCCGTTCCTAGCCCCCGGCAGCGGTGCTGGTCATGTGGGTATGCGCGAGCGCGTTACCCTCCTCAAGGGAAGGCTCACCGTGGGCCCCAGCCCGGACGGGGGTTACCGAGTGCACGCGCGTATCCCGTTCGACAACCGTACGCTGTCCGGCCCACGAACCTCGGAGGAGACCTCTGATGACTGACCCGGTCCGGGTGCTCATCGCCGACGACCAGGATCTCCTGCGCGGATCGCTGCGCATGCTGGTCGACAGCGATCCCGCGCTGACCGTGGTCGCTGAAGCCCGCACCGGCCGCGAGGCGGTCGACCTCGCCGGGAGCACCCGGCCCGACATCGCACTCATGGACATCCGCATGCCGGACCTCGACGGCCTGGCCGCCACGAGGGAGATCTGTGCGGCGTCCGACACCACCCGGGTGATCGTGCTGACCATGTTCGACCTGGACGAGTACGTGTACGCGGCGCTGCGGGCCGGGGCCAGCGGTTTCCTCCTCAAGAACGCCAGCCCGGAGGAGCTCCTGCGCGCCGTCCACGTGGTCGCCGCCGGTCAGGCGCTGCTCGCCCCCGAGGTCACCGGCCGCCTCATCGCCGAGCTCGCACGGTCCGCTTCTGAGTGCCCCGAACGCCCTCCGTGGCCGGTGGACGCGCCCCGGCTCACCCCGCGTGAACGCGAGGTCGTGACGCTGATCGGGCGCGGGCGGTCCAACGCCGAGATCGCCGCGGAGCTGACCCTGAGCCACGCCACGGTCAAGACCTACGTCAGCCGCCTGCTCAGCAAGCTCTACGCCCGCGACCGGGCCCAGTTGGTGGTCTTCGCCTACGAGAACGGGCTCGTACGGGCCTCCTGAACCAGGCAGCGCGAGACCACGCGCATGTCCCCCTGAGTTGACACCGGAACTGTCCCCGCTGGGCCGATGTGTCGGACCGCCCCGGAATCCGACCATGGGCCCATGATCGAGATACACGGACTCACCAAATGCTTCGGTGTCCACACGGTCGTGGACCGACTCTCCTTCAACGCCGTCCCCGGCCAGGTCACCGGCTTCCTGGGGCCGAACGGTGCAGGAAAGACGACCACTCTGCGCATGCTGCTCGGCCTGGACCGGATCACCGAGGGCCGGGCGACCATCGACGGGAAGCCGTACGCCTCGCTACGCCGACCGGCCACTGTAGTCGGTGCCCAGCTGGATATCGGCGGTGCCCACCCCAGCCACACCGCCCGCGCCCACCTGTCGTGGATCGCCCGCGCGAGCGGCATCCCGCTGGCGCGGGTGGGCGAGGTCCTGGCGGAAGTGGGCCTGGAGCGGGCCGCCCACGCCCGGGTGCGCACGTTCTCCTTGGGCATGGGACAGCGGCTCAACCTGGCCGCGGCCCTCCTGGGAGACCCGACGACCGTGATCATGGACGAGCCGGTCAACGGCCTCGACCCGGAGGGCATCCGCTGGATGCGCACCTTCACCGGCAAGCTGGCCGGCCAGGGCCGCACCGTGCTCCTGTCCAGCCACCTCATGACCGAGATCGCGAAGGTCGCGGACCACCTGGTGATCATCGACCGCGGACGACTCGTCGCCACGGGGGCGCCGAGCGAGCTGACCGCGGGCCACGGCTCCCTGGAGGACGCGTTCTTCGCGCTCACATCCGAGGTCCAGGGCACCTCTGAGACTCGAGGAGGTGCGTCCTGATGCTGGACACCGTGCGGTCCGAATGCCGCAAGCTCGGCACGCTGCCCGTCATCCCGACGGCGCTCCTGACCACCCTTGCGGTGATGGTCGGTCTGGCCGCGATGATCTCCGTGACCACCGTCGGAGGCCTCGACGACAACCCGGAATGGGCCGCGGCCTTCGACCCCCTGGCCGACGGCTTCCAGACCATCCATTTCGGACAGATCGGGATGGTGGTGCTGGGGGTGCTCGCGGTGAGCGGTGAGTACTCCGGCGCCCAGATCCGCACCTCCCTGCTGGCCGTACCCGGGCGGGGACGCTTCCTCGCTTCGAAGGCGCTGGTCGTGGCCTTGATGGCTCTGGTAACCGCTGCGGTCACGGTGCCTGTGGTCATGGTCGCCACTCAGGTGGGGTTGGGGGACTACGGGCTTCCGCTGGCCGACGTCCTCGAGGCGGACGTGCTGGAACGCATGGCCGGTGCTGCCCTCTACTGGGTGCTGATCGCCCTGTTGGCAGCCGGGCTGACCGTCATCGTTCGCAACGCGGTGGTGCCCATCGCGGTCCTGGGCGCCATGGTGATGGCGCTGTCCATGTTCCTCGCCACGTTCACCGAGCTCGCGGAGTGGTTGCCCGACCGCGCCGGATCACTGATGTACATGCCGCTGGAGAACCCGCTGGACCTCACCGCGGTCCAGGGCGGTGCGGTGATGGCGGCCTGGGTGGCGGCGGTGTGGCTGGTGGCCGTGGTGCTGTTCCGGCGCCGCGACGCCTGAGCGGCGGGCGGGGCGGTCGGGGGCCCGTCCCGCCACCTTTCGCAAGTCCGTCAGTCCTTGCCGTCGTCACCGGTGAGGGCGTCGATGGCGACCGCGACGCTGATCACCAGCGCGGGGTCGCCGGCGATGTCCTTGCGGTGCGTGTTGACGTCCACCGCGTAGGTGTCACGCATCCGGAACCACTTGCGGGACACGACCGCGACGGTGCCCTCCTTGTCGCTGATCGAGTACTCCTTGTCGAAGAAGCTCCCGACCACCTCCCAGTCCGGCGAGCCCTTGACGTCGACGCTGAGCTTCTGCCGGAGGGGGTTGAACAGGCGCTTGCGGACGGTCGCCACGGTTGAGCCGTCCTGCTCCACGCGCATCTGGTCGCGGACTTTGAGGAGCTTCTTGCGGATCACCATGAGGAGCTCGCCCTGGGGGTCCTTGAGCTCGAAGGTGGTGCGCACCCGCAGTGCCTTGCCGTCCACCCAGAACACCCTGGCGCCCTGTTCGTCGGTCACCCAGAAGTCGTCACCGATGTCGAAAATACGTTCGCGTACCAGAAACTTCATGCCTTGACGCTAGCCGACGCCCCGCCGCCTCAGGGGCGGCCGAAGCCTCGGCGACCCGGCAACCGAACGCCCCCGGCCGTCACCTGCCCATGAAGACCCATCCGAGCCAGCGGGGCAGCCGCAGGCCGATCCAGGTCAGAAGGGCACCGACCACCGCGAAGCCCAGGGCCACCGGCACCTGCCACTCGGGCGGCATGAAACGGGCCAGGAACCACAGCCGGGTGGACTCGTCCGTCCCGAACACCGCCATCCCGAGCGGCACCAGCCCTTGGGGGACGAGCGAGATCATCCCCAGTGTCACCAGCAGCATCCGCACGAAGGACAGCAGGAGGTAGACCAGCCACCCCTGTGCGACACCGCCGGTGCGCTCCGACGGGAGTCGGCGCGCCGCGGCACCCCCGCCCTCTCCGGGGGTGCCGTGCGGGCCCCGCTCAGCGACCCCGTCCAGCCCCCGGCCGTCCCATGCCCCGAGCGGGTTCTCCGGTCCCGAGCCCTGTTCCGCGGCCCGGGGCTGCTCGGGCCGTCCCCTGTCAGGCCCGTCCCTCTCCGTCATGTGCGTCCACCCCGCCCGTCCACCGGTGCGTCACCGCTCTCCTGATCGGACGGTGCCGCTGTCCTCCCGGTTCCTTGGCTGGTACCCGGTCCGCCGCTGGGACAGCCAGATCGCGAGGACCACGAGTGCACAGCCTGTCAGCTGGAGCGGGGTCGCGCGCTCGCCAAGGAAGACGGCGGCCATCAGGACCGCCAGGACCGGCGGCAGCACCAGGATGGCGGCTCCCGTGCTCGCCGACAGTCTGGGGAGGGCGGAACCGATGAGCAGCCAGGTCAGTACCTGGCCGGTCAGGGCCAGCAGGGCCAGCCACGTCCAGGCCTGGGCGTCCAACGACGCCAGGTCGATCCCGGTCCACAGCGTGCCCAGGGCACCGGCCGCCACCGCCGCGGCCAGGGTGGACACGCACACCGGGGTCACCGTGTGCCCGCGCCCGCCGCCGAGCCTGGCCAGGAAGAGGTACCCCGCGTAGGTCACCCCCGCCGCGCAGCCGTAGACCAGGCCGAGCCACGGGTCGCCCCCGCCGGTCCCGCCGCCCCCGTCCACGGCGCCCGCCGCCAGGGCGACCCCGGCCAGCATCACGGGCACCGCGACCAGGAAGCGCAGTGGAGCCCGGTCTCCCAGGAACATCCAGGCCAGCAGGGGGAAGACCACCACTTGGACGTTGAGCAGGACGGTCGCCATCCCCGCACCCACGTGCTCGATGCTCGCGACCCAGAACACGTAGTCCACGCCCAGCAATAGCCCCGCCGAGGCGTCCAGGACCACCAGCCGCAGCGGGCGCGCCCCCACCCTCCGGAGTTCGGCGGCGGCCATCGGGGCCAGCACGAACAGCGCCAGGGCGCACCTGAGGAAGGCCGCGGTGCCCGGGTTGGCTCCGGACAGTTTCACGAACACGCCCGTGGCCGACGTGCAGCCCGATCCGAGGGTGGCGAGGGCGACGGGGTTGGCCCGGTCCAGCAAGGAACCGCTCCGCCGCGCCCGGACGTCCACCCGCTCTGCCCTCTTCTGTGCCATACGTCCAAGCCTGCCGCCACTGAACCGAAAACAAAAGCGCTGTTTTGTCGTAGGTACCCAGTAGTATCTCTTACGTGTTCAGTATTGAACGGCTGAGAGCGCTGACCGCGGTGGAAGCCCACGGCACCATCGCCGGCGCGGCGCGGGCGCTGCACGTGACCCCCTCGGGGATCTCCCAGCAGCTCAACAAGTTGGAGCGGGAGGCGGGCAAACCCCTGCTCGAACCGGTGGGCCGCACCGTCCGGCTCACCCTCGCGGGCCGGGTCCTCGTCGACCATGCCGCCCGGGTGCTCGCCCAGGTCAGCGAGGCTCAGACCGACCTCGCCGACCTCGACCGCGAGATCCTCGGGCCGCTGCGCCTGGGCGGTGTCGGCAGTGCCGTGCGCACCCTGCTCCCAGGCGCGCTGTCCGTGCTGCTCGCCGAACACCCGCGCCTGGCGCCCACAGTGCGGGACGGGGAAGTGGTGTCGCTGCTGCCGCCGCTCCTGCGCGGCGAGCTGGACCTGGTCCTGGCCGAAAGCTGGTCCAGCCGCCCGGTCGCCCTCCCCGCGGGCGTACGCACCGTGGTGCTCCTGGACGAGCGGGTGTGCCTGGCGCTCCCGGCCGATCACGCGCTCAGCGGCCGGGCCACCGTCGACCTCGCCGAACTCGGTCCGCCGGGCGGCCTCCCGTGGGCCAGCTGCCCGCAGGGCACCGAGCCCTACGAGGCGATCCTCCAGGCCGTGCGGACCAGGGGCGTGGAGCCCGACATCAGGTACACGCTCGCAGAGATTCCCTCCCAGCTGGAGCTGGTGGCTTCCGGGCTCGCGGTGGCGCTGGTCCCGGACCTCGGCCAGCGCACCTCACCGGAGGGGGTCCGGTTCGTCCCCACCGACCCGCCGCTCCGCAGGACGATCCGGGCGGTGTGGCGCGCCGACGCCGAAACGCCGGCGATCCGGGCCTGCGTGGCCGCACTCACCGACCAGCGGTCGAACGCCGCGGGGCCCCGCGGCCCGGAACCGAAGAGCCCGGAACCGACCGGTCCAGTACCGAAGCGCTCAGTACCGACCTCAGCAACCACTACGGCAACGACCACCGGAGGAACCGCGTGAACACCCCTTGGCACACCCGGCCCATGGCCGCTTTCGACGTCGAGACCACGGGCCTGGACGTGGAGGGCGATCGGATCGTCACCGCGGCCCTGTGGCGGATCGACCCCGCGCGGAGAAGCAAGGAGGTCACCACCTGGTTCGCCGATCCCGGGATCGAGATCCCTCCGGCGGCGACCGAGGTCCACGGCATCACCACGGAACAGGCCCGGGCCGAGGGCCGCCCCGCGGTCGAGGTGGTCGCCGAGATCGCCGAGGCCCTGGACGCCGTGATCGCGGAGGGCATGCCCGTGGTGGTCTACAACGCCCCCTACGACCTCACCCTCCTCGACCGCGAACTCGCACTCCACCGCCCGGGCGCGCCGCTGGCCGCGCAGCCCCTGGTCGTGGACCCCTTGGTGCTGGACAAGCAGGTGGACACCTTCCGCAGGGGCTCCCGCAAACTGGTCGACGTCTGCGCCCACTACGCGGTCCCCCTCGCCCAGGAGGAGGCGCACGGAGCCGCGGCTGACGCCCTGGCCGCCGCCCGGCTGGCCTGGCGGATCGCCGAGGCACACCCCGAGATCGCCGAGCTGTCCGCCGAGGACCTGCACGCCGCGCAGGTCAAGTGGAAGGCCGCGCAGTCCGCCAGCTTCCAGGAGTACCTCCGCCGCCGGAACCCCGAGGCGGTGGTCGACGGCTCCTGGCCCATGGCCCCTGCCCCGTAAACGGACACGCGAAGGCGACCCCCGTGGCGCCGGGGGCCGCCGGCCCGCGAGGCCCTCAGCCGAGCAGCGGGCTCAGGACCTGCATGTAGAAGAAGTAGATGCTGACCAGGATGAGCGCCCACACACCGGTCCATGCCCACGCGAACTGGAACTTCGAGGGCAGGAGGAGCCGGTCCTCCTCGGTGAAGTTGTCCTTGATGGCCTTGATGTTGAGCCAGTACAGCACCGGCGAGAACAGCAGGGCGGTCACGGAGGCCAGCTGCACGACGAAGATCGGCTCGGGCATGCCGATGATGATGGCAGAGCCGGCGACCAGCCACAGGAGCTGGAAACCGCGGTACAGGAGCTTGCGGATTCCGGCCTGGTCCCACGCCTTGCGCAGTCGCACGGCGGATTCCTCGAAGACCCGGGCCTGCCCGTCGAAGTAGGAGAAGACGGTCGACCAGAGCGCCGCACCGGCACCGATGACGATGACCGGGAAGATCCACTGGCCGAAGAAGTCGGTGTAGACCCGTGCGATCGTGATGCCCATCTGGTCGCCCGCGGGGACCAGCCCGAGCGGGTTCAGGACCACGGCACCCACGATGAGGAACGCCATGCCCGTGAAGAAGGACATCACGTAGGAGATCTTCATGTCCCGCTTGAACAGCGTCATGTGGTTCTTGAGGTAGTTCTTGTCCACCTCGACGTTGTAGCCCTGGGCGCGCAGCTCCTTGACCTTCACCATCCCGACCTTCTTGTCCACGGCCCAGTTCGACTGCATGGTCGAGACTTCGAGAGTGGTCGGGAAGTAGCCCCACATGGAGCCGAACAGCATCAGCGCGGCCACGGGAGGCAGGGTGGGCAGCAGGTTGGCCACGTATTCGGTCGGCGGCGGGGCCTGCAGCGCGAAGGTGATCAGCACCATGATCACGAAGAGGATGACGCAGACCTTGATCGCCAGTTCCAGGGCCTTGTACCTGCCGGCCCACAGCAGGACCAGACTGGACATCAGGACGAGGATCGCCCACACCGGCAGCGGCAGGAACGGCAGCCCGGCCCAGATCATGGCGCCGGCGCCCAGGGCCCGTCCGGCGATACCGAAGGTGTTGGCCAGTGACTGGAGCAGGAGGTACCACAGCGGCCAGTTGCCGTACCTCTTGCCGGTGCGCTCGTAGGCCTCCATGACGCTCTCGCCCCGCGCCAGCGTGTAGCGGTGCGCGAACTCGAACGCGTGGTACTTGAGGATGTAGGCGGCCAGGATGACCCACAGCAGGGCGTAGCCGAACTCCGCTCCGGCGGTGGGACCGTGCATGATGTGGCTGGCGCCGATCCCGGTCATCGCTGCGACGATGCCCGGACCCATCGCGCGCCAGGTGTCCCTGACGCCGGTGCCCGGTGCCTCTAGGCGGATCGTCCCTTTGGGACTCTCGGCGGGGGCCTGGGGATCGGTGGCAGGGGGCGGTGGAGAGGCGCCGCCGGTTTCGTCGGGGGAGGCGGACCTCTGCTCGGGGATGGACGGGTTTTCGTGGCTGGTGCCGGTCGGTACGTCCGTGCCCGGCTGTTCTGAGGGTTCAGGGATCGGGGCCATAGGTGGGTTCCCCTATCTGGGATGTCGCGGTGTGTGGCACTGCCCCCAACAGCCCCCAGGGACGCGGCGCCTCCTTTCGTCGGGATCCGGGACGGCTCTCCCGGAGCGGGTGTCGTTTCTCAGAGGTTCCGGGGTGCGTGCGACGGCTGCACACACCCCGGGAAAGCGTTACCGGAGTGCTCTGGCTCTAGAGCAGGCCGGCGGATCGGGCCCAGCGGTACTTCGCTCCCAGTACCTTCACGGGCATCTCTGTGGTGTACGGATAGGCGACGATACCGTGGTCGAAGAGCTTGGCCGCGGCCTGCTCGACCTCGGTGTCACCCGAGAGCGAGACCACGATCGGCTTGTCGATCCCGGCCGCGCGGGCCTCCTCCGCGACGCCGATCACGACGTCGGCGAAGACCAGCGGCGGGGTGACGATCGTGTGCCAGTAGCCGAGGACGAGCGAGTGGATTCGCGGGTCGGTCAGCCCCAGCCGGATGGTCTGCTCGTAGGTCGACGGCGGCTCGCCGCCGGTGATGTCCACCGGGTTCCCGGCGGCGCCGAACGGCGGGATGTATTCACGGAAGGCCTGGTCCAGGTCGGGCGGGATCTCCATCAGGCCCATGCCGTTGTCGACGACGGCGTCGGAGAGCAGGACACCCGACCCGCCGGCGCCGGTGATGATGACGATGTTCTCCCCGGTCGGGGTGGGCAGGACCGGCAGGGCGCGGCCGTACTCGAGGAGTTCGGTCAGGCCGGGTGCGCGGACCACGCCCGCTCGGCGCAGGATGTCGTCGTACACCTTGTCGTCGCCGGCCAGCGCCCCGGTGTGGGAGCCCGCTGCGGCGGCGCCGGCGGAGGTGCGCCCCGCCTTGAGGACGACCACGGGCTTCTTCGGGACGACCTCGCGGGCCGCGTCGACGAAGGCCCGGCCGTCCTTGAGGTCCTCCAGGTGCATCGCGATGGCGTTGGTGTTGTCGTCCTGCCCGAAGAACGTGAGCAGGTCGTCCTCGTCGATGTCGGCCTTGTTGCCCACGCCCACGATCGCCGAGACGCCGGTCCGGGTGCTGCGGCTGTACCCGAGGATGGCCATGCCGATCCCTCCGGACTGGGAGGTCAGCGCGGTGCCGCCGGTGACGTCATAGGGGGTGCAGAAGGTCGCCGACAGCTTCTGCGGTGTGTAGTAGTAGCCGTAGATGTTGGGTCCCAGGAGGCGCACGTCGTGCCGCCTGGCCACCTCCAGGACCTGTTCCTGGAGCTCGTGCTCGCCGGTCTCGGCGAAGCCGGAGGGGATGAGGATCGCGCCGGCCACGCCCTTGCGCCCGGCCTCCTCCAGCGCGCTCGCCACGAACTTCGCGGGGATCGCGAAGACCGCTACGTCGATGGCGCCGGGGACATCGGAGATCGACTTGTACGACGTGCGCCCGTACACCTCGGGCGCCTTGGGGTTGACCGGGTGGACCTCGCCCTCGTATCCGCCGTCGATGATGTTGCGCATGACGGAGTTGCCGATCTTGCCGTCTTCGTTGGAGGCGCCGATGACGGCGATGGAACGCGGCTTGAAGATGCGCTCCATGGACTCCAGGATCTGCTCACGGGAGTAGCGGCGCGGTGTCGGCGCGGGCTCGAAGTCCAGCACGAAGCGCAGGTCGGCGGCGATCGCCGCGTCCTCGGAGGCGAAGACGGGGTTCAGGTCGGCCTCGGCGATCTCGGGGAAGTCGCTGACCAGGTCCGAGAGGCGGACGAGGAGGTCGGCGAGCCGCTTGCGGTCCACGGGCGGTGCGCCTCGGATGCCTGAGAGCACCTCGGCGGCCTTGATGTCGTTGATCTGCTCGAGGGCCTGCTCGTGGCTGAGCGGTGCGAGCTGGAACGACACGTCCTTGAGGACCTCGACGAGGACGCCGCCGAGACCGAACACCACGATCTTGCCGAAGGTGGGGTCGGTGGTGGCGCCGACGAGGACTTCGACGCCGCCGTCGACCTGCTGCTGGATCTGGACCCCGTCGATCTGGGCGTCGGGGTCGTAGGTGCGGGCGTTGGAGACGATCCGCCGGTAGGCCTCGGCCACTTCGTCGGCGCTGTTCAGGCCGACCTCGACACCCTTCGCGTCGGTCTTGTGCAGGATGTCGGGGGAGACGATCTTCGCCACCACGGGAAAGCCCATCTCGGCGGCGGTGCTGGCCGCCTCCTCGGCTGAGCTGGTGAGCGCCTCCGTGGGGATGGGGATGCCGTAGGCGTCGGCGAGCGCCTTGCCCTCAGGGGCGGTCAGCGCGGTCCGGCCTTCGGAGCGGGCCCGGTCGAGCACCGATCGGACCGCCGCCTGGTTGTAGTCGGACCGGTCGGGGGCGTAGTTGGCCATCGCTCAGATCACTCCGTTCGACTTGAGTTCGTTCAGGTCGTCGTCGGACAGACCCAGTTCCGCGCCGTAGAGGTCGGCGTTGTGCTCGCCGAGCAGCGGCGAGCGGTCGACGTCCACCGGAGAGTCCGAGAGCCGGATCGGCGATCCCACCGTGTTGTAGGTGCCCCGTTCGGGGTGCTCGACGGTGGCGATGACCCCGTTCTCCCGCAGGGTGGGGTCCTCGATGATCTCCTTGGTGGACAGGATCGGTCCGCAGGGGATGTTGTGGGCGTTGAGCTCGGCGAGCACCTCCCACTTGGGCTTCTGGATCGACCACTCCTCGATGAGGCTGAAGGCCTTGTCGAGCTTGTCCAGCCGGGCTTGGGGGGTGGCCCATTCGGGGTCCTCGGCCAGTTCGGGCTGTCCGATGAGTTTGGCGATCGGGGCCCAGCCGACGGGCTGGATGATCACGTAGACGTAGTCGTTGGGTCCGCCGGGCGCGGTGCGCACGGCCCAGCCGGGCTGGCCGCCTCCGGAGGCGTTGCCGGAGCGGGGGACCTCGTCCGTGAACTCCTCGTTGGGGTACTCCGCCAGCGGACCGTGCTCCAGCCGCTGCTGGTCGCGGAGCTTGACCCGGCACAGGTTCAGGACGGCGTCCTGCATGGCGACCTGGACGCGCTGGCCCTTACCCGTGGTGGCGCGCTGCAGCAGCGCGGCGAGGATACCGGCTACTGTATGCATTCCCGTGCCCGAGTCACCGATCTGCGCGCCGGTGGCCAGGGGAGGGCCGCTCTCCAAGCCGGTCGTGCTCATGGAACCGCCCATTGCCTGGGCGATCACCTCGTAGGCCTTGAAGTCGGCGTAGGTGCCGGGGCCGAACCCCTTGATCGACGCGTAGACGAGGCCGGGATTGGTCTCCTGGAGCACCTCCCAGGTGAACCCCATCCGGTCCAGCGCCCCGGGTGCGAAGTTCTCCACGAGCACGTCGCTGCTGCGGACCAGGTCCAGGAAGAGCTCCTTGCCCCGGTCGCTCTTGGTGTTCAGGGTGATGCTGCGCTTGTTGGAGTTGAGCATCGTGAAGTAGAGGCTGTCCACGCCGGGCTTGTCGCGCAGCTGGCCCCGGGTGACGTCCCCCTTGGGGGCCTCCACCTTCACGACGTCGGCGCCCATCCACGCCAGGATCTGGGTCGCGGAGGGGCCCGACTGGACGTGCGTCATGTCCAGCACACGGATGCCGTCGAGTGCCTTGGCCATGTCTGTCCTTCCCGACCTACTTGTACATGGTCTGGTTCATGGTCCCCGGGGCGTACACCTCGGGGTCGATCCACACGTTGATCAGCGAGGGCTTGCCGGACTCGCGGGCGCGGCGCAGCGCCGGGCCGATCTGGTCGGGCTCGTGGACCTCCTCGCCGTAGCCGCCGAGCATCTTCGCGAACTCGGAGTACCGGACGTCGCCCAGCGTGTTCCCGATCTCGCCCCGGTCGGCCCCGTACTTGGCGATCTGCCCGTACCGGATCTGGTTCATGGAGGAGTTGTTGCCGATGATGCCGACGAAGGGCAGGTTGAAGCGGACCAGCGTCTCGAAGTCCCACCCGGTGAGGCTGAAGGCGCCGTCGCCGAAGAGCGCGACGATCTCCTTCTCGGGGTAGGCGTGCTTGGCCGCCATGACGAAGGGGACGCCCACGCCCAGGGTGCCGAGCGGGCCCGGGTCCATCCAGTGCCCGGGGGCCTTGGGCTGGACCACCTGGCCAGAGAAGGTCACGATGTCCCCGCCGTCGCCGACGTAGATCGAGTCCTCGGTGAGGAAGTCGTTGATCTCGCTGACCAGACGGTAGGGGTGGATCGGGCTGGTGTCCGAGGTCAGCAGCGGGGCGCGCTTGTCCAGCGCCTTCTGCTCCTGCGTGCGCAGGTCCTCCAGCCACTCCTTGCGCCCGGCCGCGCCGTTGTCGCCGTAGGCGGAGACGGCCTCGAGTACGGACGACAGGACCACGTCGGCGTCGCCCACGATGCCCAGGTCGATGTCGCGGTTCTTGCCGACGGTCGCGTAGTTCAGGTCGATCTGCACGACCGTGGCGTCGGGGGAGAGCCGCTTTCCATAGCCCATCCGGAAGTCGAAGGGGGTCCCGACGATGATGATCAGGTCGGAGTTGGTGAAGGCGTAGCGCCGGGACAGCTGGAAGTGGTGCGGGTCCTTGGGGGGCAGGGTTCCGCGCCCCGCGCCGTTCATGTAGGCGGGCACGTTGAGCGTGCGCACCAGGTCCGTGGCCGACTCGGTGGCGCGCGAGGTCCATACCTGGTTGCCGAGCAGGATGCTGGGGCGCTCGGAGCGCACCAGCAGGTCCGCCAGCCGCTCGATCCCGTTCGGGTCGCCGGCCTGGCGGGTGGAGGCCCGGTAGTGCCCCGCCGCGGGGACGCGCGCGCTGTCCACGGGTACTTCCGCGTCGAGGATGTCGCGGGGGATCTCGAGGAAGGACGGTCCGGGCGCGCCGGAGAAGGACTCCCGGAAGGCCATCGACACGAGGTCGGCGATGCGGGCCGTGTGGGGCACGGTCGCCGCGAACTTGGAGATCGGGTTGATCATGTCCACGTGCGGAAGGTCCTGGAGCGAGCCCATCTTGTGCTGGCTCAGTGACCCCTGGCCACCGATGACGAGGAGCGGGCTCTCGGCACGGTAGGCGTTGGCGATGCCGGTGATGGCGTCGGTGGTGCCGGGGCCGGCGGTCACGACCGCGCAGCCGGGCTTGCCGGTGAGGCGGGCGTAGCCGTCGGCGGCGTGCGCGGCGACCTGTTCGTGGCGTACGTCGATGACTTCGATGCCCTCGTCAGCGCAGCCATCGTAGATATCGATGATGTGGCCGCCGCAGAGCGTGAAGATCACGTCGACCCCCTCTGCCTTGAGGGCCTTGGCCACGAGATGGCCGCCGCTGATCGTCTCGGTCGTGTTGGCGTCGGTGTTTCCCTTGGCTTCGGTCATCGCTGCAACGACCCCTTTCGCGGGAAGGATGCGTCTTCAGAATTGGATACTGTATACCGTGTGCGTGACATTTGAGCATGGCTGTGACTGGCTGTCCAGGGCTGACGGGGTGCCGGAATGGTCCGGATCGGCAACGGGCGGCGCAGGCGTGTGGTGGCCAGAGCCGATACCGCGGCCGCGGCCGCCGCGGCGAGCAGCCAGGGCGACTGGGCCCCCGGGGCGGCGAAAGTGAGGACGGCGGCGGCTCCGCTGATACCGAGCAGGCCGCCGAGTCCCTTGGAGCTGTAGACGAGGCTGTGGATGCCCGCCGCGTCCGCGGTGCCGAAGTAGTCCTCGGCCAGGGACCGCGTGAGCGGATAACAGGAGCCCGTGCCCACGCCCGCCAGGGCGGCGAGGGGCAGGAGCGCGGCGGCCGGGGCGGCGGGCAGGGCCACCGCCAGCCC
>NZ_BAAGZJ010000120.1:0-18846 GCF_054778635.1 Nocardiopsis nanhaiensis | reverse complement strand
ACTCAAGGTGACGGCCTTCGTTGTGTTCACGTGTGTTCGTGGTTGAAGCACATGATCACGCGAAGGCCGTTGTGCTGTCCGGGAAACGATGAAGCCCGTGACCAGGACGGTATCCGGTCACGGGCTCGAGGTTAAACGCCAAGCTAGGTGGTCACGACGGGGGCCGGGTCCGAGCACCGGGCCCGCCGTGCTCAGGGATCAGCCCTTGGCCAAGGGCTCACTCCTCAGGGGCCGGGTCGGCTTCGGGCGGGGCGTTGTCACCCTCGCCACCGCCTCCGGGACCCGGGTCCGCGTCCTCTCCGCCTCCCGGTTCCTCCGGGGGACCCTCGTCCACCGGCGGGTCGACGGGGTCGTCCTGGTCGGCGGGGCCGTCCGGCTGCTGCTCGCCCGGGGTGGTCCCGGACTCGGGCTCCACCGGTTCCTCGGGCTCCTGCGGTTCCCGGGTTCCGGTGTCCGTCTGGCTCTCCGGCTGTTCGTCCTGAGTGGTCTCGGGGTCCTCCTCCTCGACCTCCGCCGGGGCGGAGTCGCCACCGAGCAGCGAGGGTGAGGTGTGTCCTTCCTCGCCCTGTGTCCACGCGGTCAGCGAACGCCCGGTGAGCAGTTCGAAGGCCAGGATCACCAACATGACCAGGGTGAACACCGCGGCAGCCGAGAGGGCGGCGGTCCGCCACCCGCGTTTGGGGCGCTCCGCCTCCCCGTCCGCGTCGCCCTTCGGGTCGTCGGGGCCGTCGAACCGCCGCGACCCGCCACCGGGTGGCCGGGAGCCGCTATCTCCACCGACCCTGGGCATCACCTCCGTGGCCTCCGGCACCGCGGAGCCGCCCACCACGGTGGGGTCCTCGGGGTTGCCGAAACCGTGCGCGACGGTCTGACCCGGCAGGTCCCGCCCCACGACCGGCATGGCCATCGTCCGGGTGGCGTCGTCGTCCCCGCCCGCGGGGAACCCGTATGGATCCGTGTATCCGTCAGTGTCGACGACCCTGGTGGCATCGGGGCCGAGCACGGGCTTGGCCGCGCGGGATTCGGCGGCGGCGTTGGAGCCTGGGTCGACCAGCGCCTTCGCGCCGGGCCGCTTGCCCGCCTTCTCCGCCTTTCCCGCTTTCTCCGCCAGTTCCTTGGCCTGCTCACTGCTGCGGGTGATCCAGTGCTGGATGACGGGGGCAGCACTGGTGCTGAGCACGGCCATGACGGCGGTACCGATGACGGTTCCGTAGACGTTGAGGTAGGAGGCCGCGGTGGCGGCGGTCAGAGTGGCCATCCCGGCGCCCGCGACCTGCGACATACTCAGGTCGATGCGCTTGCGCTTGTCGGCCTTCTCTTCCTCCGCGCCCTCCTCTTCCACCTCGGACTCGTCCCCGTGACCGGGTTTTGGCATCGCGATCGTCCCCCCTCGTAGGCCGCGCTCGGGCGCGGCGGGACTGGGTGTCAGGCATGGGATGGGTGCGTAGCTGGGCAGACGGCAGCACAAGCCCCAAACTTCACATACTGCCCATGGGTGGATACCTAAGGATAAGGGGGACTGGGCTCAGATAACGCCATCAAATAAGAAGGATCACTGTGTCGCATCCTTCGGCGTGTCGATTTGCGGATCCCATGGCTCATCATGTCACGAAGCCGTCCGAGATTGGAGTTTTTCCCAGGCCTGGGGGATTCGGGGTCTGCGGGATACCATCACGGCGGAGCCTTCGCGCGGGATCGACGACATTCCCCCACGATCGCTCCCGGTCGCTGACGGTTCAGCGTGTCAAGATTGGCACTGGAAGCGACCGTGAGTGCCCCGGAACCCCGGGGCGGCTCCCACCGTGGTACCCACCACGGACCGGGAGGCGGGCACAGTTCGGACATGCCGGGCGCGGTACTGGCCGGACAGTTGTCGGCCGACCAGACTTGGAGAACGCGGGGGAAGGTCCGCCGGACCTACCCTCGACGGGACGCGAAAGGGAGGGCGATGCACGAGCTTCGCCTCGTGGCCGTGAGCGAGGACGGCACCTACCTGGTGCTCGCCAGCACCGGCCGTGGGACCCGCTTCATGCTGCCCGTCGACGACCGCCTCCGTGCCGCAGTACGCGGCCAGTTCTCCCGGCTCGGCCAGTACGAGATCGAAGTGGAGAATCCGTTGCGCCCCAAGGAAATCCAGGCCCGCATCCGGTCCGGCGAGACCGCGGAGGCCATCTCCGAGATCTCCGGAATACCGATCGAACGGGTGCGCTGGTTCGAGGGCCCCGTGCTCCAGGAGCGCGAGTACATCGCGCAGCAGGCCCAGCGCGCCACCGTGCGCTCGCACGGCGACGCCGCTCCCGGCCCCTCCCTAGAGGACGTGGTCGGTAAGAGGATCGGTGCCCACCAGATCGAGACCGGTGACGCCGTCTGGGACTCGTGGAAGCGCGAGGACCGCTCCTGGCTGCTCAAGCTCGTATTCCTGCACGGCGGCGACGAACGTGTCGCCCACTGGCTGTACGAACCCAGACACAACAGCGTGACGCCCGCCGACGAGGAGGCCGTCCGGTTCTCCTCCAATGAACCGCTGGACACGTCCCCCGGACTCGGCATCGGCCCCGGGGCGAATGTCACGCCCTTCGCCCCGAGGCGCAACGAGACCACCACCGACCTGCCCCGCCTGGACGCACAGTCCGCCGCCGAGCGGCGCCCGGACCACGTCGCGCCGCGCCGCCTGTCGCCCGCGCAGGACACGCCGACGGACGAACCCCTGCGCCCCGTTGCCCGACAGCCGGAGACCGACCAGTTCGGCGTACCCCTCCGAGGGGAGCGCCACCGCCAGCCGCAGGACCAGGAACCCGCACAGCAGGGGCCACCGCATCAGGAGCCCCCGCAACGTCGGCCGGTCGAATCCCGGCCCGTGCGACACGCGGAGCGACACGCCGAACAGTACGAGGCACCGCCCGCGGCCCCGCTGCCCACCGCGCCCCGGCGCGAGGCCCCAAGGGCCGAACCGCCGAGCGCGGAACCGGTCCGCCGCCAGTTCTCCGAACCGGCCGAACCGCCGCCCGCACGCCCCGAACCCCGGCAGCGGCCCCAGATGCCGGGCCACGAGCCCGCGGCCACCCGCGAAGCGCCCGTTGAGCATGCGGAACCCCGGCATCGTGCCGAGCCGCCGACCGCACCGGACTGGCTGGACGCCCGGCCCGCGCCCGTTGCTCCACCCGAACCGGAGGAGGCCCCTCCCACCGACGAGTCCGCTCAGCAGCGCCCGCGCCGCCGCCGCGCCACCATCGACCTCAACGACAAGGGCACCCCGCGCCGGACCGCCGACGAGCAGCCGCCCAACAGTTCGATCCCGGCCGCCGCCAACGGATCCTCCGGCGGCGGCACGGCCAAGCGCAAGGGCCGCGGCCGCCGGGCCTCGGTGCCCTCCTGGGACGAGATCATGTTCGGTTCCAAGAAGAGCGAATAGGGCGGTCCAGCTGTCCCACGGCGGGACAAAACAGGCCGCGGACAGGGGCGGTCGCCGGTGTGCGACCGCCCCTCTCCCTGTCCTAGGCCGCCCCGCGGTCCCCGTCCCCCTCATGGGCAAGGAACGGGCGCACCATCTCGGGGGTGATCTGCGCGGCGAAGCCCACGGACTCCTCGATGGAGGCGTCCTGCGCGGTGTAGCCGCCCGCGCCCGCACCGACCGTGACCTGGAGGTCGGCCAGGGAGGACCTGCGTTGGAACAGGGTCTGCGTCCACGTCCAACCGATCACCGCCGACCGCTCCACGGTGGCCTGCGACCGACTCAGCGAACCCGAGCGCACACTCACGCGCTCACCGTCGTAGCCGTGCCCCAGTGACCGGTACCGGTCGATACCCAGAGGGATCCCAAGCAGGGCCAGCACCCCCGCTGTCACCGCCAGCCACGTGACGTCGAAGGCCGCCGCCACCGCCGCCACCGCGGCGAACGGCAGCACCGAGCGGATCAGGCGCCGGACCAGCGCGGCCCGCGGGTGCCACGTCAACGGTGCCCGGAACAGGCCCAGGGCCCGGTCGACCACCGGCTCCACCCGAGAACGCGGGCCGACAGGTAGTAGGACGGCACGGGTGGCGGCGTCCCCCAGCCCGGTGACGATCGCGCGCAGGCCCACCGCGCCTCGGGTGCGTTCGAGCGGGTTGTCCTGCAGCTCGTACCCGCGGATCCGGCGCTTCTCCAAGGTGACGCTGCGGCGGGTGAACAGGCCGCGCTCGGCGATCAGGGATCCGTCGCGGTCCCGGAGCGTGAACCCCCAGTGGGTGAGGGCGTAGGAGACCACCGCGAACACCGGCATCATGAACACCAGCACACCGACCGAGGCCACCGCGAAGAAGGTGAGGAAGGAGCGGTCGGAGCTGGCCACCCAGTCGACGAAGAAACCCGTGGCCATCTGCCCCATCGACTGCTGGACCATGCCGAACAGGGCCGCCAGGACCACGAACGGGGTCAGCAGGTAGCCCATGCTGAGCGCCCCGTACAGGTACCAGCTCCGGGGCATGGTGAAGTGGGTGACGGTGGCGTCCTCGGGCTCCCGGGTGCCGGGTACGGAGCCGTCCGCCACGTGCGCGTCAGCATCCGCCTGTTCTTCCCCTCCCCCGGAGCCGCTCTCAGCCCGGCCGGTGAGCACCGCCTTGCGGTGGAGCAGGACGCCTCGGAGCCGGTCGGCCTCCTCCGCGGTGACGGCGTCGAGCTTGCCGTCCTCGCTCTCCCCCGCCGACCCCGCGGCCGCCTCGATCCGCACCACGGCCACACCGAGCATCCGGTGCAGCAGCGTGCTGGTGACGTCCACGCCCCGGATCCGTTCCAGCGGGATCGTGCGCCGTGAACGGCGGATCAGGCCCTTGCGGATCTCGATCCGCTCCTCGCCCACCTCGTAGCGCAGGGTCTTCCAGGTGACGAGCCCACCGGCCAGGAGGCCGATGACGGCCATCCCGGTGGCGGCCAGCAGCCACGGGTTGAAACCGCCGACCACCAGGCCGATGAAGATCGGCAGCAGGATGCTCTTGAGCTGGTTGATCGGACCGACCACCATGCTGCGCGGGCTGAGCTGGCGTGCGCTCTCCGCCCCGAACTCAGCGACCGGTGCCCCCTCTGGGGCATCACCCCACCACGAACGTGCTCCGTGCGGCCCGGAGGGATCGTCGGCGGGTGCGGTGTACCCGGGGCCCGCACCGTACCCGGAAGGGGCCCCGTGCCCCGGGTCCGGCACGTAGCCGGGCTGGGGGCCGTAACCGGGCTGGGGGCTCTCGGGGCTGGGGCCTTCCTGGCCCGCACGCTCGGGGCCGGGGTCGCTCGCGGCCCCGGAAGACGTGCTGCCCGGCGCGACCCACCCGCCCGCCTCCCCGTCCTCGGGGCCGGCGGGTTCGGGGCCGAAGGGGTTCGGGTCGGGATCGTGCTGTCGGTCCATCAGGTCGCATCGCCCCGCAGTGTTCCGGCGCGCACCGCCAGCTCCTCGCTGAGCCTGCGCGCCTCCTCGGAGTCCAGTCCTTCGATCGTCGAGGAGCCGGCGAAGGAGGCGGTCTGGACCTTCAGTGTGGCCACGTCGAAGATCCGCTCCAACCAGCCCTGGGTGTGGTCCACGGTCTGCAGCCGGTTGACCGGCACCAGCTGCCAGGCCCGGCTGATCCAGCCCACCCGCGTGTAGATGATGTCGCCGGTGACCTCCCAGCGGTGCACCCGATAGCGCCAGGAGGGCACGATGGCGATCTTGAACAGGGCGTACACGGAGTAGGCCACCGGCAGCGCCCAGGCGTACTCCACCGCCCACTCGGGGATCCATCCCCATCCGGACGTGCTCAACACCCACGCGATGAAGCTGAACACGGCCAGGTTGAAGACCGCACCGAAGAGCAGTCGCAGAGTCCACACCCCGATCGATCGCCCGCTCACCCTCCTGAGGGGCGGCCGCAACTGTGCGACCCCGGCGGGTTCGGGTGGTTCGGGGACATCGCCGGGCTGGGGCATGGCGTCGTGGGGCGGGGTGTTCATCACACGCCCGAGTCTAGGCCGTTTCCGGGGAATCCCCGGAGTCGTCTCACCCGGGTCAGCGCGAACGGGGGTAGCCGTTCCCACATCGATCGGCACCGCGAACGGAGAGGGGCGCCTTCGAGGTGGCCTGAACGAAGCCCCGGCCCCGGGCAGCCCTCGCCCGGGGCCGGCCGGCTCCTCCTTCCTGTATGCGGAATGCCCTCGGCCGACGACGTGTTCTCCAGCTGCCACCGGTGCGGGGAAAATCCGTTTTCGAACTGACCTACCGCCCGGTCCGCTGACATCCGGCTGACACCGCCGATGCACCGGACGAACGGCTCCGCCAGTGTCTTGTCAGTACAGCTCGGCACACTTGGGACAGACGTTGAAATGGAGGACCGATGACTGACGCCATCCGCGCGGAGGGTCTGGTCAAGCACTTCAAGGGCAAGACCGCCCTTGGCGGAGTGGACCTGACAGCCAAATCGGGGGCCGTGCTGGGCGTACTGGGCCCCAACGGGTCCGGGAAGACGACGACCGTACGCATCCTTGCCACACTGCTCAGACCCGATGAGGGCCACGCCACCGTCGGGGGCTTCGACGTGGTCCGCGAACCGCACCAAGTACGCCGCCAGATCGGGCTCACCGGGCAGTACGCCGCGGTGGACGCCGAGCTGACCGGTACCCAGAACCTGGTGCTCATCGCCAGGCTGCTCGGTTTCGGCCGCGCCGACGCACGCTCCCGGTCCAAGGAGCTCATGGAGCGCTTCGGGCTCACCGACGCCGCCGACCGTCCCGCCAAGACCTACTCCGGGGGTATGCGCAGGCGTCTGGACCTGGCCGCGAGCCTGGTCGGCCGCCCCGCGCTGCTCTACTTGGACGAGCCGACCACCGGGCTCGACCCGCACAGCCGCAACGGCCTGTGGGATGTGGTGCGCGGCCTGGTCGACGACGGTGTCACCGTGCTGCTCACCACCCAGTACCTGGAGGAAGCCGACCAGCTCGCCGACGACATCATGGTCCTGGACCACGGGAAGGTGATCAGCCGGGGCACGCCCGAGGAGCTCAAGACGCACGCGGGCAACCAGGTACTGGCACTGCGCACCGTCGACCCCGCTCAGCTGCCTCTGGCCACCCGGATCGTCGAGGCCGTCACCAGCGCCCCGGTGACCACGGACGGTCTCCTGGCCAGCGTCCCCGTCACCGACGGCGGCGTCCTGCCCGAAACGGTGCGCCGCCTCGACGAACAAGGGGTCGCCGTCGCCGAGCTCTCCCTGCGCAAGCCGAGCCTGGACGAGGTCTTCCTCGCCCTCACCGGCCACCACGCCGAAGAAGACAACACGGAACAGCCCGCGAACGAAGGGACCCCGGCATGAGTGCCGTGACGGCCCGGCCGAGACCGGCACAGCCCGAGGGGGCTCCGGTGGCACCCCACAGCATCTCCCCGCTGAGCACCGTCCAGCACGGGCTCCAGCTCACCTGGCGCAGCATCCTGAAGATCAAGGCCAACCCCGAAGAGGTCTTCGGGCTGATGCTGCAGCCGGTCATGTTCGTGACCCTGTTCGTGTTCGTCTTCGGACAGGCGATGATGGGCGACTGGCAGACCTACCGCGACTTCCTGATGCCCGGAATCATCGCCCAGTCGGTCATCTTCGCCACGATGGGCACGGGTTTCAGCCTGAGCCAGGACGTGGAGAAGGGGATCTTCGACCGGTTCCGGTCGCTGCCCATCGCACGTTCGGCCCCGCTGATCGGCGCGATCCTCGGCGACCTGGTCCGTTACAGCATCACCGTGGTGATGGTGATGCTGGTCGGCATGGCGATCGGGTTCCGCCCCGACGGCGGCGTGGGCGGTGTGCTGGCCGCCAGCGCACTGGTCCTGCTGTTCGCGTTCGCGCTGTGCTGGATGTCGGCCTTCGTCGGCATGATCGTGCGCACACCGATGGCGGTGCAGTCCTTCGCGATGATCCTGCTGTTCCCGCTCACCTTCGGTAGCTCGACCTTCGTCGCCCCCGATGACATGCCGGGTTGGCTGGCGCCCATCGCGGCGAACAACCCCGTCACCCATGTCGTGGACGCCATGCGCGGGCTCATGCTCGGCGGCGACGTCGCCGGGCCCGTGCTCTGGACCGTGGTCTGGACCGTGGTGATCACCGCGATCTTCGCGCCGCTCGCGGTGTGGGCCTACCGCCGCCGCACCTGACCGGACGCGGGGTCCGCCCACCGGGTGGGCGGGCCCCGCCGACGGGCGGACCGGTCGGCGCTCAGCGGCACCAGCCGCCCGGTTCGACGTCGTCCGGGACGACCGGGGCCAGCCAGCGGGCCACCCGGTCACCCGCATCTTCCGCTTCGGTGGACTCTCCCTCGGCCACCAGGATCTGACACCGTTCTGCGCCCAGCAGTTCGACCAGCCTCTCGCGTACGTGGCGGGCCCTGGGCGAGGCGGAGTCGGCGATGCCCCTCAGCGCGGTCGCGTAACCGACGAAGAGGGCGGCCTGCGCGGGATCCTCCTCCAGCGCCATGGCGGCGAAGGCGTCCAGGATGTCAGCGCGAATCGTTCGCAATCCGTAGATGGACAGCCACCAGCCGCGGCCCGCTTCGGCCCAGGCGCGCGCGGTGTCACCCTCGTCCCAGGCCACCTCCGCGGCCAGGATCCGCCAGGAGGGTTCGATGTAGGCGGGGGCGAAACCCCCCAACTGCGCTACGACCGGTTCGGTCTCGTCCACCAGGGTCCGGGCCTCGGCGGTGCGGCCGTCGGCCCGCAACAGCTGGGTCCGGACCTGGCGCAGGATCACCAAGTGGTCCTCCTCCGCCGCGGTCCCCGCCACTTCCGCCAGGTCCTGGGCGGCCGCCGCCAGATCTCCGAGGTCGACCAGAGTGCGGGCCCGCACGGTGCGGAACATGGCGGAGATCCCCTCCAGCCCGCTTCCCTCCGCCAACGCGATCCCCTCGGTGAGCAGTAGGCGGCCCCGCTCCAGGTCGGTGAAGCGGACGACGTCCACCATCTGCATGAGCGCATTGCACTGCCCCCACGCGTCGCCGAGGGCGCCCATCGACTCGAAAGCGTCCGAGGAACGCCTCAGGGCACGGTGGGCCTGCCCGAACACCGCGTCCAGGAGGGCCAGCGAGAAGCTGACCGTTGCCCGGAGCCAGGGGTCGGTCACCGAGTCGAGCGCCGCCTCCAACCGTTTCCGGGGCTCACTGTCGGGATTCCCTTCCGCCATGGCCTTGTAGGCCAGGACGGACACGAGAACGGGGTGGGACTCAGGCCGCGTGTCCACCCGTGCCAGCACGTCCTCCACCCTGTCGATCCCGTCGAGGACGCCCTGTCGTCCCAGTCCCATGTCCCCGGTCCGGTGGAACACGCAGCTGGCGTAGGCGATTTCGTGTCCCTCGGGAGGGCGGTCCCCGACCAGTTCCAGGGCCTCCTTGGACCAGCGGTGGAGCTGTCGCCAGCCCCCGTTCAGGATCCAGTACCACTGGGAGTGCTCCACGAGTTCCAGGGCGAGGCGGGCGTCGCGGCGCTCGATCGCCCACCGGAAGGCGGCCACGCAGTTGTCGGACTCCCTCGCGAACCGGGCGAGCCAGGCCCGCTGGCCGGGTCCCCTCAACTCGGGATCGGCCCGGCGCCACAGGTCGCGCACGTAGCGGGCCTGGGCATTCCTGACCCGCTCCTCTTCTCCGCTCCTGGTCAGCCGCTCGGTCGCGTAGGCGCGCACCGTCTCCAACTGCCGGTAGCGGGGCGGGGTGTCTTCGTGTTCGGGACTCTCCGCGGTGACGAGGGACTTGTCCACGAGGGCGAACAGGGCCTCCCACACGTCCTGGTCCGCGACGGTCGGGCTGCCGGTGTGAGGGCCAGCGTCGGGGTCGGAGCCCACCCGCTCGACCGCCTCCAGAGTCGCCCCGCCGGGGAAGACGGCCAAGCGGCGCAACAGGCGCCGCTCGGGTTCGTCGAGCAGTTCCCAACTCCAGTCGACCACGCCCCTCAGGGTGCGGTGGCGGGGTAGCGCGGAACGGTTCCCGCTGGTGAGGAGGCGAAATCGGTCGGAGAGGCGGGCGGCGAGCTGTGCGGGGGACATCGCCCGGAGCCGGGCGGCGGCCAGTTCCAGCGCCAGCGGCATACCGTCCAGCTCCCGGGTGATCCGGACGACGTGGCCGACGTTGTCCGGGCCGACGGCGAAGCCGGGACGGACGGCCTCGGCGCGCTCTGCGAACAGTGCCACCGCGGGATTGGCGCGAGCCGTCGCGGCGTCGGCGTCCTTCGGCGGCAGGGGCAGGGAGGGCACCGGGAGAAGGCTCTCACCAGGCACTCCGAGCGGTTCGCGGGACGTGGTGAGGATGCGCAGGCGGGGGCAGTTGGCGAGCAGGGTCTGCGCGAAACGGGCCGCTTCGTCGACCAGGTGCTCGCAGTTGTCGAGCACGAGCAGGCCAGACCGTGCGCCGAGATAGGAGAGCACCCGTTCCTCGGAGGGTTGTGGTGCCGCGGCGGCACGGGCGTGCATCACCGCGTACACGCGCAGGTCCAGGGCGGCGGCGACGGCGTCGGGCAGATCGGCGCCCTCGCGGACCGGGGCGAGTTCGACGAACCAGACCCCGTCGGGCACCTGTTGCGGTACCCGCTCCGCCAGGGCGGCGGCGCTCTCGGTCGCGAGGCGGGTCTTGCCCGCGCCTCCCGGTCCGGTGAGGGTGAGCAGCCGGGCCGCGGCCATGCGCTCCACGGCCGCGGAGACCTCGGTATCGCGCGGCACGAAGCTGGTCAGGTGCCGGGGCAGACGGACCACCTCGGGCCGGAGCGGGGGCGCCTCGGGAGAGAGCGGGGTCGGCCCGGGCCCGTCGGGGGCGAGTTCACCCCTGAGCAGGCGCAGATGGGTGTCACGCAGTCGCGGTGACGGGTCCAGGCCGAGCTCCTCTGCCAGCCGGTTCCGGAAGCCCTCGTGGGCGGCGAGTGCCTCAGCGGTACGGCCGTTGCCCGCCAGCGCCCGCATGAGCAGCTCGACCGGTCGTTCGCGGAGCGGCTGGCGTGCGGCGAGCGCCTCCGCTTCCGGCAGTGCCTCAGCGTGCCGCCCCAATTCGAGCCGGGCCCACAGGTGGTCCTCCAGTGCCGCTTGGTGCGCCTCGGACAGGCGCAACGCGGTGTCCTCAGCCACACCCCTGGATGTCAGGTCAGGCAGGGCTGGACCGCGCCACAGGGCTACGGCGGCGGACAGGGTGCGTTCGGCTTCCAGGGCCTGCCCGTCCAGGAGTTGGGCCCGTCCGTCCCTGACCAGTACCTCGAACGCGCACAGGTCCACCTGGTCGGGCGCGACCGCCAACCGGTACCCGGAAGAGTCACTGTGCAGGTGGGTCCCTGTTCCAAGGACGCGCCGGAGCCGGGAGGCCAGGGCTTGGAGAGCGTTGCCCGCGGCCGCCGGGACGTCCTCTCCCCAGATCGCGTCGGTGAGCCGCTCCACGGTGACCGGTTGGCCGGGGCGGAGCAGGAGCAGGGTCAGGAAGGCGCGCAGGCGCGCACCGCCGATGGTGACGGGGTCCCCCGAGGCGTCATGCACCTGGAGGGGACCCAGAATGGAGAACCGCACCTACCCATGATCACCGATGCGGGACGCGAAAGCTCGTGGGTACCGGTTCGGCGCCGGCGCGGGACGGGCCGTCGCCTCATCCGGTTTCCCGAGGCCCTGGCCCCCCGCAGTAGGCTTCACTCAGGACCGTGCCGCCGTGCCCGCGGTGGCGCAGGTGTGCGCGGTCCACCGCGGGCACCGGCGCCATCCCTGGGCGCCGGGGCCGGTGTGCAGCGATTACCGCCTGACAGCCCGAAAGTCCAGCAGGAGCCCCATTTTGTTCCCGGCCTTCCCTTCCGTCCGGACGACCGCCGCGCGTGGCGTACCCCGAACTTCCTCCGGTACCCGCGTGGCCGCCGTGGCCGCGGGGGCCGCCCTGCTCACGTCGACCGGTTGCGGGGTCCTGTCCTCGGACCTGAGCGCCGAGATGCCCACCGACATCAACATCACCAGCCCGATGATGCAGGAGGGCAAGCCGCTGCCCAGCGCGTACACGTGCGAGGCGGACGGCGAGCCGGCCTCGCCTCCGCTGAGCTGGTCGGGGCTGCCCGAGGACGTGGGGTCGATCGCGCTGGTGGTGGACGACCCGACCGACGCCGTCGTGTTCTGGATGGTCTACGACCTGGACCCGCAATTGGTGGAGCTCCGCCAGAACACGGTCCCCTCCGACGCGAAAACGGGCCAGAACTCCGCCGGGGACGCCGCGTACGGCGCTCCCTGCCCGGAGGAGGACGACCTCCACCAGTACCGCTTCACCGTGTACGCGCTGGACGGCGAACTCGATCTGCCCGAGGGTGCCGAGCTGAGCCTCACCCTGGATGGCATCGCCGACCAGGCCGTGGCCCGGGGATCACTGGTCACGAGCAGCGAGTGAATCGGTCCATAATGGTCTTTGAGCTCCAATACAGAACCGGACACTCACCCTCATAGGTGCACACCGGAATGGGCCGAGGAAGCTCCTATCGCCCTCTGCACACAGCACGCAACAGCACATACAGTGGGGCTGTGCCCCTCGCCCCTTTTCAGATGACCGATTCCCGCCCATCCGCCGCGCGGCGCCCTGCCCTGAGACCGCTTCGGACGACCGGTGCCCATGCCCTGGCCCCCACACGGGCGGAATGTTCCGGAACGACGCAGAACCAGGCTGCCGCCGCTTCCCCTCGACCGGACCTCGCCCGGCCGGTCCTCGGCGCTGACCGGGCCCGGCCGACCTCCCCAAGGTAGTGCGTACACCATGAACGTCACCGTCACCATCATCATCGCCGTCATCGTCGTACTCGCCGTGCTCGTGCTCCTCCTCCTCGGCATGCGCGCGCTCAGCCTCGGTTCCCATGAGGACGACTACGACGACTTCGACTACGACGTCGAGGACGACGGCTACGACGACCGTCGCGACCCGGGCGACGACGAGGGGCCCGAACCGCGGGGCCGCGCCCGCCGTTCGCGCCCGGGCGGCGGCAAGGCGGCGCGACGGTTCAAGGGCAGGCGTCAGCGCGGGGTCGACTGGGAAGACGACGCTGGCGGGCTCTCCGACAACGACTTCTGGTCGAGCTTGAGTGACGAGGGGCCCGCGCAGCCGCCTGAGTCGGCCAGGGGAAGCGTCGGCGCCGGGGACGTCGACGACTTCGGGGACGACGGCTACTACGACGACTACGACGACGGTTACTACGAGGAACCCGTGCGTGGACAGCGGGCGGGCCAAGGGCCGCCCAGCGAACCCAACGCCCTCCCGCCCGTCGGGGGCGGCCCCGAGGGGCGCGGCGCTCCCGCTGGCTCCACTGCGGGTTCCACCGATGACCTCGCGATGCTGGCCAGCCTGGGTCAGGGCAACACTCCCTCGGAGCCGACACGGCCCGACCCCGCTCCGGCCCAGCACGACCCCCTCTCCGAAGGGCCGGGATCCCCGCCGACCGGCACGGACCCCCGGTCGGCTCCGTCCGCGCTACCGCCGACGCAGGGCCTGCCGCCCACCCAAGGGCTCCCGCCCGCACAGCCCGCGGCCCCTTCGGGCCCGCCGGACGACGATCCGCTGGGTCCGGGTTCCTGGAGGCCGCATCCACCCTCGACCGGTGACCCGTTCGAGGGCCGCGATCCGATCAGGCCACCGGAGCGGAACGATCCGTTGGGCGGCGCTCCCTTGGGCGGAGGACCCGGTGGCGGGGCCCCGTTGGGAACCGCGCCGATGGGCGGTCCGGCCGGTGGCGGGCTGAGCGGTGGCGGTGAGCGTCCCAGTGCCCGCGACCCTCTGGACCCGGGTTTCCGTCCGGAACCCTCCGTCGGGGACGACGCGGGTTCACCGATCTGGTCCAGCATGGATACCGGTGCGCACCAGCGTCCGGGCCCGTCCTCCTTGGGCGGCTACGGAGGCGGCCCGAGCGCGAGCAGCGGCAGCCATCCGAGCATGGGAGCCCAACCTGCGCCGGGACAGCCCATGGACGGGCCGGGTATGCCCGGTCCCCCCGCTCCGGGTGCCCCCGTCGGCAACATGACCGGCGGTTACCCGGCAGGATCGTTCCGTCCTGGATCGTCCCACGACAGCGGTTCCCTCCCCCGCCCCGAGTTCGACAGCGGTACGCACCAGCACAACCCGGCCTATGAGTCGGGCTCCTTCTACCGCCCCGCCTACGACACCGACTCCTTCAACCGCTCGGCCTACGACACCGACTCCTTCAACCGGCCGGAGTTCGACAGCGGTACGCACCAGCGCAACGCCTACGACAGCGGCACCCACACGCGCCCCGACTACCCCGGCGGCCCCCAAGGCTTCCCGCCTCGGCCGGAGTTCGACAGCGGTACGCACCAGCACAACCCCGCCTATGAGTCGGGCTCCTTCTACCGCCCCGCCTACGACACCGACTCCTTCAACCGCTCGGCCTACGACACCGACTCCTTCAACCGGCCGGAGTTCGACAGCGGCACCCACACACGGCCCGGATACCAGGGTCGGCCCCAAGGCGGCTCGCAGGGACAGCCCGGACCACACGGTCTCGGCGGATCCGGGGGCAACACCCCGTTGTGGGGCGGCCAGGAGGACAGCGGAACCTTCGGTACTCCGAGCCGACCGACGATGTCGCACGGAGGGCCACCCCCCGGCCAGGCCCCGCCCTATAACGAGGGCGTCGGCCTTCCTCCCGGGCAGCCGGAGCCGCAGGCAGGACCGGGGTACCCCGGTGGCCCCGGCCCCGGTTACCCGACGGGCGCCTATCCAGCGGGACAGCTGAGCGGAGACCTGCCCAGCGCCTATCCCGACTACCCTCAGCAGACCGACCCCTTCGGTCGGCCGGTCAGCCCTGGCGGCCACGGTGGTCCGAATGGATCCGGTGGGCCCAACGACCCCGGTGCCTATCCCGACGTCCTGGGCAGTGGCTTTCCGCAACAACCCGAGCCGGACTACGGCTACCCGCCCGTGGACCGGTGGTACCCGCGCGCCGACGACCAAGCCCAGGGCGGCCAGGGGCAGCAGGGCCCAGGGCCCTATGGCCAGGGCCACTACGGCCGAGGCGCGTACGGCCAAGATCCCTACGGTCGGCCCGGTCCCGGTCCGGAGTACTACGAAGGCGGCTACGAGGACGGACGTTTCCGCTAGGAAGCCCCCCAGGAGACCTCTGTTCGCCATGGAGGCCCTAGGCAACACAGAGTGACATCGAAACCGGGCACACTAGGCAAGCGGTTCCGTTGGCACACACCACCGAGGTGGCGGGATACCCCCGCCGCCTCGGATTTTTTTCTGCCTTCACCCATCTCGAGAGTGTGTGAAATCGGGAAAATGGTTACCAAAACCAACTGGGAACGTAACTCAAAGTCATCAACCTTGACTACAGTTGGTGACTGACGAAGAACCCTTCGAGGCCAGTTCTCGTCATGCGGCCACGCCACCCCCCTCAACGGACATCTTCCGTCCCCGTGCGCCTACGCATACACCTGCCTGGTCCAACCCGAACGGAGTAACCATGCGCAACGACGCCCAGGGAGCACCACCCGGGCAGCCGGAGGCCTCCTCCCGGCTCCCCGGGACCCTCACGGATCGCAAGGGAGTCGCCGCCGACGTCGGCGCCTCACTCGTGGTCTTCCTGGTCGCCGTCCCCCTGTCGTTGGGGATCGCCGTCGCCTCCGGCGCCCCCTTGATCGCCGGCATCATCGCCGCCGTCGTCGGCGGCATCGTAGCCGGATTGGTCGGCGGATCAATGGTCCAGGTCAGCGGCCCGGCCGCGGGCCTGACCATCATCGTGGCCGACCTGATCATGACCTACGGCTGGCGGGTCACCTGTCTGATCACCCTGCTCGCCGGGCTGGTCCAACTCGCCCTGGGGGCCTTCCGCATCGCGCGGGCCGCCCTCGCCGTCTCCCCCGCCGTCGTACACGGCATGCTCGCGGGGGTGGGCGTCACCATCGCCCTCGCCCAGCTGCACGTGGTGCTCGGCGGATCACCGCAGAGCTCGGCCCTCGCCAACATCACCGACCTACCGCAGCAGATCGCGCAGAACCACACCGCTGCCGTAGCCGTCGGTGTCATCACCATCGCGATCATGTTCGGCTGGAACCGGCTACCGGCCATCGGCAAGGTCCGGCCCGGCATGATCCCCGCGGCACTGGTGGCCGTGGGTACCGCCACCGCCATCGCCACCACCGGGCGCTGGGAGGTGGAGACCGTCCAGCTACCGGCCTCGCTCTCGGAGGCCTGGAACGGACCGATGCTGCCCGAATCCGGACAGTGGCACGGCATCGCCCTCGCCGTGGCCGCCGTCGCCATGGTCGCCAGCGTGGAGTCGCTGCTGGCCGCGATCGCGGTCGACCGCCTGCACAGCGGCCGCAGGGTCATGCTCAACCGGGAACTGTGCGGCCAGGGGGCGGCCAACACCGTCAGCGGAGCGCTCGGAGGCCTTCCGGTCGCCGGTGTGATCGTGCGCAGTACCGCCAACGTGCGTGCCGGCGCCACCAGCCCGCTCTCCACGGTCCTGCACGGCGTCTGGATCCTGCTGTTCGTCGCCTTCTTCGCCCACGTGGTCGAGCTGATCCCGATGGCCGCCCTGGCCGCGCTGCTGGTGTTCATCGGCGTGCAGATGGTGTCGCTCGCGCACTTGCGGAACCTGAGCCGCCACCACGAGGCCAGCGTCTACCTGGTGACTCTCTGCGGTGTGGTGTTCCTCGGCCTGTTGGAAGGGGTGTTCATCGGGTTCGCGCTGGCGATGATCGTCTCGCTGCGCCGCCTGACCAAACTCACCGTGGTCACCGAGGAGCGCAACGGCCGGGTGCACGTCACCGTGCACGGCTCGCTCACCTTCCTCGGTGTCCCCCGGCTCGCACACGTGCTGCGCACCATCCCCGCGGGCGCCAAGGTCGACCTCGACCTGTACGTGGACTTCATGGACCACGCCGCCTTCGAAGCCATCCACGCCTGGCGTATGGACCACGAGCGCACCGGCGGCAGCGTGGACATCGACGAGGTGCACGAGAACTGGTATGCGCGCAGTTCCACCAGCTCAGCGCCGGCGGCCAAGACCATCCCCAAAGGCCGCTGGTGGGCCCCCTGGGCGATGCGCCGCAAGGAATGGGAGAGCCCTTCGCGGTCGGGCGGAGCCGGACAAGGTGTCAATCCCCTGGGGTTGCTCACGGCGGGGGCCCACGAATACCACTCGAGTACGACCGACCGTATGCGTTCGGTGATGAGCCGGCTCTCGCACGGCCAGCACCCCACCGCGCTGTTCATCACCTGCGCGGACTCACGCGTGGTTCCGAACCTGATCACCGCCAGCGGCCCGGGGGACCTGTTCACCCTGCGCAACGTGGGCAACCTGGTTCCGCCCCACGACAGCTCAGACGGTTCGGCCGGTGCCGCCGTCGAGTACGCGGTGAGTGTCCTCCGGGTGCCCTCGATCGTGGTCTGCGGCCACTCGCACTGCGGCGCCATGCAGGCCCTGTCCGAGAAGACGCACGAGGGACCGGAAGAGGTAACGACGGCACACATCCGCCGCTGGCTCGCCAACGGCGAGGGGAGCCTGATCCGGGCGGGCACGGACTCGGGCGCCCTGGCCGGGCTGCCCGCCTCGGAGTCCCTGCGGCGGCTGGCCCAGGCCAACGTCGTGGAACAGCTCGGCAACCTCATGGGGTACCCGGCCGTTCGCGAACGGGTGGAGTCGGGTGAGCTGACGCTGTCCGGGATGTACTACGACCTGGAGACGGCCAGGGTGCACCTGCTGGACGCCGAGACCGGGGAGTTCACCCCGGTACAGGGCGTCCAGGACGTCTCGGACCCGGTGCCGAGCCCCCGATCTGGCGCGGCGGAGGGTCAGCCTTTGGACGAGTCGTCGTCTGGAGCGTCGTCACGGCCATCCTGCTGAACGCTGGAGGCATGGTACGAGGCGAGCAGGATGATCACCACGATCGCCAGGATCGGAAGGCCGAAGAGGACCACCCAGAAGCCGGTGGAGTCGAACAAGAGTCACCCATTCCCGTAAACGCGGATGCCCGCTGGGCCGTCGACCCCGGATACGTCGGCCCGCGGACGTTCGCGTTCCGGCAGTCACCCGGGGTCCGGAACACTGGGCCAATCTACCGGTGTCCCGAGGCGCCGAGCCATCACCGGCAGGCTGTACCGCCGTACCCACAGCTCATCTTGCTTCCCAAGGCCGGACCCGGCCAGCACTCGGCAGCGGACGCTCCGCAGCGGACACTTCCCTGTTCCGGCGGATCCAGGCAGAATCCGGCCATGCTGAGCATCGGATCCGTGGTGATGGGTGTTTCTGACGTGACGCGCGCGTGCGAATTTTGGAGCAGTGCACTCGGGTACGTGCCGCGGGAGGAACCCGAGGAGGACAGGGCGGTCCTGGTCCCGCCCGAGGGCCGCCCAGGGGTCCGTGTCTCGCTGGGCGTCAGTGAGACCCCGCTCCAGGAACACCCGAGGGTCCACTTGGACCTGTACGCGGGAGACAGGGCCGACCAGGCGGCCGAAATCGCACGGATGGCGGCTCTGGGCGCGCACCGCGTCGAATGGGACCAGTACCCGGAGGGTGCCGACTTCGTGGTGCTCGCCGACCCCGACGGCAACCGCTTCTGCGTCATCGCCACGGGTCCTGCCTGAGCCCGCTGTCTGAGCCCACTTAAGGCTAGGACGGGAACGGGGCGCTGAGGCGGGGCGGCCAAGGGTGACTTTAGGTTTAGTTGGGTTGAGATGTGTGGTCTGGGGTGGCTTCTGAGGGAGCTTAGCTGTTGGTACAGGCTCCCTGTCGGTTAGAGGTTCCCTCCTTTCCCGCCGCGTGATTGTGGCCGTCTCCGCTGCGCGCCTCAAGGTCGTCGCCATCGAGCGCTTCGCGCGTCAACGGCGCTCCACCTTGACCCGCTCCGCTACGACGGCGGGTTGGC
>NZ_BAAGZJ010000119.1:0-19509 GCF_054778635.1 Nocardiopsis nanhaiensis | reverse complement strand
CAACGGGGCCTCCGGGTGCAGGTGGATCTTGGTCGATTTCCTGCTTCTATCGGAGGTCCCGTTGTTTTGTCATGGGTGCAGGGGTGTGGTGTTACGGACTTGACATCGGGCCCGGAGCGCTAACTACACGGTCTTGAGGTCTGCGTGCCCAACTCCTCGACGTGGATCCTGCGGCAGCTTTTCGTGCAGTAGCCGTAGACCTCGCCGTCGTGCACCAGGGTTACCGCGCCGTCGTCCATCTCGACAACCATGTCGCAGACCGGATCGTGCACCGTTCCCGGGCGTGGTCCTGGAACAGGGCCCCGCCCTCGGACCTCCGCACGTCGACGCCGGGTGACCAACCGCTCGATCTCCGGTGTCGACAACGTCCGTCCGTCCATCCCCCAACTACCGTCACGGACGCCGCGGACCTCTACCCAGATCCGTGGCTGGTCGTCGGGAGCGGCCTCCTTCGCCGCGTCGAAGATGATCCGGGTGAAGCGCCGGACCAACTCCCCGCGCACCTGCTTCACCCACGGCGCCGGCACACTGACCCGTGCGATGTACCGCGTGTTCTGACGGCCCACAGTCCGATCGCCGGCGATCCACGTCTCGGGCTCCAGCAGCATGACCTGGGTGAGGGCCCGCGCATCCTCGAGAACCGTCGGGGAATGCTCGTCCTCGTCCATGAACTCGACGAGTCGGTGTGCGAGCTGCTCGCGCCGTTGCGGGCTAAGAACGCCCTTGGGCACATAGAGCTCCACCAGCAACATCACACATCACTCCACTTCCGCGGCCGAAACGGGCCCGGCCTCGGTCGGTAGGCGCACGGCCGGGATTCCCCCCACCTTCTCCGTTCGCGGCCCTGCCGGCATCCGGTCCCGGGCTACTTCGGCGCCTGCGCACAGCGGGGGTTCCCGGAGCAGCACTACGTCCGCTGGAGTAGCCGACAGTGCCGCCCTGCGGGGGACGCGCGTCCGGGGGCGGGCCGCCTAGGTTCGACCCGTGTGGCTCCGGTGGATCGCACTACCGGGTCCGGTTCACCCGGCGGGAGTGGAGCACACCGACGGCAGCGGTGAGCCGGTGGTCACAGCGAGCAGGGCACGCCAAGGCAAAGGGGAACGCATGTCGCCCGAGATCGTCAACACACACCAGTACGAGGCCTGGAACGGGTACGAGGGCCAGCACTGGGCCGACAATCATGAACGCTACGACGCCATGGTCGGCAGCGGGAACCGGGCGCTTTTCCAAGCGGCGGACATCCAACCCGCGGATCGGGTGCTGGACATCGGATGTGGCAACGGACTTACGACCCGGCGTGCGGCGACGTGGGCATCGGACGGTCACGCGCACGGTATCGATCTGTCGGGACCGATGTTGGCCCGGGCCCGCGTGACGGCTGAGGAGAAGGCGATAGCGAACGTTCGGTTCGAACAGGGCGACGCGCAGGTCCACCCGTTCCCGCGCGCGTCGTACGACGTCGCCATCAGTCGTGGCGGGGTGTGGTACTTCAGCGACCCCGTCGCCGCGTTCACCAATATCGCCTCCGCGCTCCGCGGCAGCGGTCGGCTCGCCATCGCCACTCCTTCCCGGGAGGCGCCGGAACGCGGTGGCTTCCCGGACATCTTCGGGATCATGTGGGAACACGTCCCGGACACGCCGAGCCTGTCGGTCGACGACGACACCACGGGAGCCGCCACGCTCTCCACCCCGGAGGGCGTCACCGAGGTGCTGTCGGCAGCCGGGTTCGTCGATGTCCGACCGGTACCCTCCCGCGCCGAGATGTACCTCGGGCGTGACGCGGAGGAAGCGACGACGTTCCTGTTCAGCATGGGGCCGATCCGGCACTGGTTCCGCGACGTCGACGAGGAGGGTCGGCAGCAGGCACGGGCCGCCGTGGTGCGTGCACTGGCCGAGCACACGGATGCCCGAGGGGTACGGCAGCCGGCGACGGGCCTGTTGACCACCGCGGTGAAACCGGAGTGACCAATGTGTGCCCTTGGACAACCGCGGCGTAAGGCGAGGCCGGTGCCGCAGTCCTCGCGCTCGCGGATGAAGGGCTGCGTCCCGCCTGCGGTGCGTCGCCGGGCGGCCCACTGGTTGTCGCGGTACCGGCGGACTCGAACGTGCGGGACCCGCCGGCCGCGACCCGTTGCGGTGCCGGTTCGGCCCCCTGTCGCTTCCCGCGCTCTACCCGGTGAGCAGGAAGGCCATCCAGGCCGAGGAGGTGCGCGCGGAGCGGGCGAAGGCTACGGACCACCCCGGCCCCGAGGTGACCTGCAGCCTGACCGGTTCTCCACCCCGGGGCGGGGTCAATCCCCCGGGACGTAGAGTCGCAGGTCGTCGATGTGTGCGCTGCCTTCGTAGAAGTTCATGTGGGGTTGGCCGATGAGGAAGTAGTCGGGGTAGGCGGAGCCGTCCGGCCAGACGTCCTCGTCGACGTAGGTGCCGTTGGGGGAGGGGTAGGTCCAGTCGGTGTTGTGTTCACCGGAGTACTCGTCGGCGGTCTGGTTGTAGTGCCAGACGGGGTGATCGCCGTCGTCGAAGGGGCGCTCGTAGCGGAGGGTGTGCTCTCCGATGTGCCGGAATTCGCCGGAGACCTCCATGACGTAGTGGCCGTCGCGGCGCTCGACGGCGAAGACGTAGTCCCGGTCGGGCATGGCCTCGGGGACGAGGTCGGCCTGGCTGACGATGCCGCCGCCGACTTCGGTGCCGCACTCGCTGTCCATGACGTACTCGGTGCCGGGCTGGTCCTCGTAGCGCCGCTCGTCGGTCATGAAGAGCATGTTCACGCCGTTGCCGCTGGCCCATTCGTAGGGCTGGAGCTCGCCGGAGTCGGCGTCGCAGTAGCGTAGGCCGTCGCCGGTGAACTCGTAGCGGTTGTAGCCGTCCATGACGACCTTGCGGTGGTTGTGGATGAACACGTTGTTGCGCGGTGCGGGCTGCTCGTAGTCCATGATCGACAGGAAGTAGAAGCCGTTGGAGTCGGTGGTCACGTCGTGCCACTCGCACTCCGGCGGGGTGAAGTCACCTGACGCGCCCCAGGGGAAGTTGGTCTTGCAGTCGGAGGGCTCGTAGCCGTTCACCTTGCCGTCGTAGTCCCATTCGCCGTCCCGCTGGCCGCCGAAGTCGATCGTCTTCAGCGTGACCTCGACCCGGTACTCCTCGGGGAGTTCGTCGGTGGAGCGCAGGACGACGCCCCCGTCGTGGGAGGGATTCTCGAACAGTCCGGCAGGCCCGGAGCCGGGAACCTCGTCGCTGGAGAAGGCGGGTTCGTTGCCGTCGGAGTCTCCGCGCTTGGCGAGTTCGGCCGTGAGCCAGCCGTCGTCGCCGAAGGAGAACGAGCGCCGGTGCAGGTCGATGCCGTCCAGGTGCTCGTCGAAGGCCGGGCCGCCGATGGTGCGGAAGTAGTCGCCGTCGTTGTCGTAGCCGTCCACGTCGTAGGGGCTTGACGGGCCGTCCTTGTCGGGGAACCATCCGGTGTCGTCGTACTGCGCGACCTCTTCGAAGCCTTCCTCGTGGACCAGTTGCCAACCGTTGCCCGGGCTGCTGCCCGGGTCCCGGTCAGAACCGGTGTCCGCGGCCGAGGCCGCGGTCATCGCGGGTCCCGCGATGACGGCAACAGCCACGGCGCTGGCCCAGCGCATCACCTGACGTGCCATTCCACCCTCCTCAGGGTGCGTTCGTCTTCCGAAGCCCTCAGCTTCCCCCGGCGGGGGCGGGAGCACTATGGGGGCGCGCCAGAAAGTCGGGGCGCCAGGGCCTCGAAGGAACCCTTGGCAGGAGTCCCCGGGTACCGGTGCACCGCGTACAGCCGATCCACGGCGGCGAGCCGGTCGAGGACGCCCACAAGCGGCCGGTGACAGGGCTGTCGCCTCCGTCAAGCGCGGTCAGGGGCTCGTAGACCAGGGGCCTCCTGCGCGCTCCACCGAGGGGGTGTGATGACTTGTGTCCCGGGGCCGGGCACTGACTTACTCCTGCTCCGGCGGTGCTCCGGTGTTCGGTTCCGGAGCCGGAGGTTCGGGCGGCTCCCAACCCCACAACCGGGACAATGCCCGCTCGGCCCATCGGGGCCAGTGAGACGACGGCACCAGTGACGTCACGGCCGCCATCGCGGCGTGGCCGGACCAGCTCGGAGAGAGGTTCTGAGCGGCGCTCCTACGAGCCTGCGCGGCCACCCACTGAGAGCGTGGGCGGCGCTCGGAGTCGTAGCGCGCCAGCCCTTCCTCCACCCCGTCCGAGACGGCGAGCGAAGACGCCAGCACCACCGCGTCCTCCAGCGCCTGACCGGCCCCCTGGGCCAGGTCCGGGCACATCAGGTGTGCTGCGTCACCCAGCAGCGCGACCCTCCCGTTCGCGAAGTGGTCCAGAGGGGCGAGGTCGAACACGTCGTGGTGGAGCACGTCCGAAGCCGGGGTGGCCACCACCAGATCGCGCAGATCACCTGGCCAGGAAGCGATCCTGCGCAGTACTTCGGCGCGTTCGTTGTCGTGACGGGTGCCGGGGTGCTCGGAACGGCAGACCAGTGCCCAGTAGACCCGGCCCCTGGCCACGGGCATGGCGAGTGCGTAGGAGCCGCGCCCCATCACCATGAAACCCCGCTCCAGTGGCGCGCGGGCGGTCCCCCGCCAGACCGTGCCTCCGGTGAACCGGGGGGGGTCCGCGTCGGGCCACAGGGCGCGCCTTACGATGCTGTTCGCGCCGTCGGCCCCGATCACCAGGTCGGCCCGCAGCTCTCGGTCCATGAGCTCGACCACGGCGCCTCCCGGCTCCGGCCGCAGCCCGGTCACCTCCGCCCCGGTACGCAGCCATGTGGCCGGGACCGATTCGAGGAGAACACGGTGCAGGTCCGAACGGTGGAAGCCGAGTAGGGGGGACGTGCTTCCGTGGGGTGCCGTCACCAGCCGCCGCCCAGACGGCAGCCGCAGCTCGAAGGGGCCGTAGAAGGGAACACCGACGGCGCGCACGCGGTCACCCACCCCGAGGGCGTCCAGGGCGCGCAGGGCGTTGGGAGACTGGGACATGCCCGCTCCGACCTCACCGAAGCAGGGCGACCGCTCCAGCACGGTCGCGGTCCAACCGATCCGGCGCAGTGCCAGGGCGGTGGCCAGCCCTCCGATACCGCCGCCGATGACCACCGCGGCTCCTCGGGGCGTGCCGTGCGTCCGTGCGGGAGCGGTCCCCGGAGTCCGGTTCACGGGTGTTCCCCGCGCGAGTCGGTGATTGAGCGGGGTGCCGGTGTGCAGGCTTCGCCATCCACCCCGCCCATGGACACGACATCGCCCAACAGGTCCTGGAGCCGGTGTATGACCTGGTCGGCCTGGCGTACGCGCCGCGACCGTTCGCTCCCGGACCCGAGCATGTCGATCCCTTCGGCCGTGAGCGCCCGGAAGGACTGCAACGCCGCTACCTGCTGTTCGACCACCACCTGCCAGGCGTTGTCGACCAAACGGTAGTAGGTGGTCCGTGAGCCGGGGCGGTTGATCCGTTCCACGAAGCCCACGCTGGTGAGCTGCCGGAGGTTGGGGGTCATCGACCCCCGGCTCGCCCCGATCGCCTCCGCGATCTGTCCGGCCGACTGCTCGACGGGGTCGCAGACCATGAGCCAGCCCAACACGCGGCCGGTGATCGGCGGCATGCCGTCTACCGCGGTCAGGTGGGTGGCGATGCGGTCAACCCAGTCCAGGAGTCGGGCGCGCTCGTCGACAGACATATTCATCTCCGATGGTCATTTCAGTCACTGCTGAATTTAAGGCGGAGGCCAGGGCCTGTCAACAGGCCGGGACGAACCGCGCCGCCAAACCTTGGGTCCGCGGGCGGCACTGGCAGCGCCACCGGACTCTCCTCGTCCGGAGTTAGGACTCAACCCCGGATTCTGTGCCTCGGGCGCCAATTACCATCAAGGGGCTTGACGTGACGTCACGAATGACGTCATCATGACTTCATGGAACTCATGCCGTACGTCGACGAACTACGCCGCCAGCTCCTGGTGGCGGCCGAAGCCGGGGACGAGGACACTCGGGCCGTCGCTGAGCGCCTCAGTGCGGCCTTGGCGCCCGCATCGCGCCTGACCTTGCTGGACGCCCTGTCGGCCGCAGCGGACGAGATCACCCGGGACCTCGCGCCCGGATCGGTGGAGATCCGGCTCCGGGGAGAGCGGACCGAGTTCGTCGTCACGCCACCTCCGTCCGATGAGTCCTACGAGGGCGATTCGTTGACGCCCGACCGGCGTCAGAGTGACGTCGCTCCGCTGCTCCTCGAAGGTGAGGACGGGGGCACCTCGCGGATCACGCTGAGGCTGCCCGACCACCTCAAGCCACGGGTGGAGGAGGCGGCCCGGGCCGAGGGGCAGTCGGTCAACGCCTGGCTGGTCCGGGCCGTGGCCGAGGCGCTCGACTCCCGGGACCGCCGGACCGAACCGCGCGCCAGCCGCCAGGTCGGGCGCGGCTACACCGGCTGGGTCCGCTGACCGGGGCCGGACCCCGAACGACACCACCGCGTCTCCCACCAGCGGAGGCGACCACCACCGCAACGCCAGGGAGACAGCCGTGCCCGCCTTCGACACCCCCGAACCCATCACCGCCGACATCACCGTGGTCTCCGGCACCCTCCAGCTCATCGCCGGGAACCGCGCCGAGACCACCGTCGAGGTCCGCCCGCGCGTCGAGCACAAGGACAGTGACGTACGCGTCGCGGAACTGGTCGAGGTCGACTACGCCAGCGGCCGTCTCGAAGTCCGCGACCCCCAGCCCTCCGTCCTGGGCCGCATGATCGGGCGTAAAAGCATGGTCGACATCACCGTCGAACTGCCCGCGGGCTCGCGCGTCCACGCCGAGTGCGGGTTCGGCAGCATCCGCTGTGAGGGGAGCCTGGGAGCCTCCGAGGTCTCCGTCTCCCACGGCAACATCACGGTGGGCCGCATCACGGGCAACACCAAACTCATCACGGGCCACGGCTCGATCCGGGCGGACGAGATCGACGGTTCCGCCGTGGTCAAGTCCACCAGTGGCGCCATCACCCTCGGCCAGGTGACCGGCGAGCTGCGGGCCAATTCCGCGCTCGGAGACATCACCGCCGACCGCGCCTTGGGCTCGGTCACCGCGCGTGCCACCCACGGCAGCATCCGGCTCGGCCAGGTGGCGGAGGGCATCGTCAGCGTGGAGACCTCCTACGGCGAAGTGGAGCTCGGCGTCAGCGAGGGCACCGCCGCCTGGCTGGACGCGGCCTCCACCAAGGGCGCCGTGCGCAGCTCCTTGGAAGCCGCCGACAGCCCCGATTCCGACGAACAGACCGTCGAAGTACGGGCCCGCAGCGTCTGGGGCGACGTCCTGGTCCACCGGGCCTGATAGCAACCCGGAGCGAAAGGAGAAAGACATGACCCAGCACAACCCCGGGGCGGCCATCGCGGCCAACGGGCTGCGCAAGTCCTACGGCGACCACGTCGTCCTGGACGGCGTCGACCTGGACATCCCCTCGGGAACCGTGTTCTCACTGCTGGGCCCCAACGGGGCCGGCAAGTCCACCGTCGTGAAGATCCTGTCCACCCTGATCGGCGCCGACGGCGGCCAGGCCAGGGTCCTCGGGCACGACGTGGCCACCGAGCCCGAAGCGGTGCGCACCGCGATCGGCGTCACCGGTCAGTACTCGGCGGTGGACGGCCTGCTCACCGGGCACGAGAACCTGATGCTCATGGCGAAGCTGAACCGCCTGGGCCAGGCCGACGCGAACCGGCGCGCCACCGAACTGCTGGAGCGGTTCGACCTCGTCGACGCGGCGGGCAAGACCGCGGCCACCTACTCCGGGGGCATGCGCCGACGGCTCGACCTGGCGATGACCCTGGTGGGCGAGCCGCGGCTGATCTTCCTCGACGAGCCCACCACCGGGCTGGACCCCCGCAGCCGCCGGGACATGTGGCAGACCATCCGCGACCTCGTGGACGACGGCGTCACCGTATTCCTCACCACGCAGTACCTGGAGGAGGCCGACCAGCTCGCCGACCGGATCGCGGTCCTGGACCACGGCGCGATCGTGGCCCAGGGCACCGCCGCCGAGCTCAAGCGCCGCGTCCCCGGCGGCCACGTCCGGCTGCGCTTCACCGAGGCCGAGGCGTTGGAGTCGGCGGCCCGGGCGCTGGGCGGTGAGGCCGACACCGATGTCCTGGCGCTCAAGGTGCCCGGAAACGGAGGGGTCGCCTCCCTGCGCGAACTGCTGGAACGCCTCGACACCGAGGCGATCCATCCCGAGGAGCTGTCGGTGCAGACCCCGGCACTCGACGACGTCTTTCTCGCGCTCACGGGGAGCCGGAGGGCTGACGACAACGCACGGAAGGCGAACCGATGACCACTCTCACCCACGCCCTGGGCGACTCGGCCACGATGGTGGCGCGCCAGTTGCGGCACATGCAGCGCTACCCCTCCATGACGCTGACCCTCATGGGCATGCCCGTCGTCTTCCTCCTGCTGTTCGTGTACGTCTTCGGCGGTGCGATGGGTGCTGAGGGGGCCGCGGGAAACCGAGCCGACTACGCCAACTACATCGCTCCCGGGATCATGCTGATCACGGTGGCCAGCGCGGCCCAAGGTACGGCCATCTCGGTGGCCATGGACATGACCGAGGGCATCGTCGCCCGGTTCCGCACCATGGCGATCGCCCGGGTCTCGGTCCTGACCGGGCACGTGGTCGGGAGCCTCATCCAGGCCATGCTGACCGTGGCCGTGGTCACCGCCGTGGCGGTGCTGATCGGGTTCCGGCCCAGTGCGGGCCCGGCGGAGTGGATGGCGGCAGTCGGTCTGCTGGCGCTGGTCTCGTTCGCACTTACGTGGCTGTCGGTGGCGCTGGGCCTGGTCGCCAAGACCGTCGAATCGGCCAGCAACCTGCCGTTGCCGCTAATCTTCCTGCCCTTCCTGGGCAGCGGCTTCGTGCCCACCGAGACCCTGCCCGCGGGGGTTCGGTGGTTCGCCGAGTACCAGCCCTTCACCCCCGTCATCGAGACCCTGCGCGGCCTGCTGACGGGCACCGAGATCGGAAGCAGCGGAGTGCAGGCCATCGCCTGGTGCCTCGCCATCGCCCTGGCCTCCTACCTGTGGGCGAAGAAGCTGTACAACCGTGACCCCGCGGCCTAGGTCGCAGCCGACCGAACAACCATCACCGCGAGACAAGGAACGACCATGAGTGCACCTCTGCACATCCTCACGACGATGCCCGCCGAACGCCGGACCGGCTGCCCCTTCGACCCGCCACCGGAGCTGGTCGACGCGCGTGCGCACGGACCCATCAGCCGGTACGTCTTCCCCGGCGGCAAGCCCGGCTGGCTGGTCACCGGTTACGAACTGGTCCGTTCGGTCCTGGCCGACCCGCGGTTCAGCTCACGCAAGGACCTCATGCTCCACCCGACCATCGACATCACCGGAATGGAGATACCTCCGGTGCCGCCCGGCGAGTTCCTCCTCATGGACGATCCGCAGCACAACCGCTACCGGAAACCGTTAGTGGGCAAGTTCACCGCCCGGCGGATGCGCAAGCTCACCGAGCGCGTCGAGCAGATCACCGCCGAGCGCCTGGACGCCATGGAGGACGCCGGGCCGCCAACGGACCTGGTGACGGCCTTCGCCAAGCCCGTCCCCGCCATCATGATCTGCGAGCTGCTGGGGGTGCCCTACGAGGACCGGGGCTCCTTCCAGGAGAACATCGAGTCGTTGATGGACGGGGAGACCAGCGACGAGGACCTGATCGCGGCCGTCACCGCGACCCAGGAGTACCTCGCCGAGCTCGTGGTCACCAAGCGGGCGAACCCCACCGACGACGTGCTCAGCGACCTCACCGACAGCGACCTGACCGACGAGGAGCTGAGGGGCATGGCCCTGATCCTGCTCGGGGCCGGGTTCGACACCACCGCGAACATGCTGGCACTGGGCACCTTCGCGCTGCTGCGCAACCCGGCGCAGCTGGCCGCGCTGCGCGCCGACCCCGGACTCGCCGACGGGGCGGTGGAGGAGCTACTGCGGTACCTGAGCGTCGCCAAGACGTTCATGCGCACGGCCCTGGATGACGTCGAGCTCGGCGGTCAGACCATCGAGGCCGGCACGGTGGTGATCCTGTCCTACAGCACCGCCAACCGTGACCCCGAGCGCTTCCCCGACCCGCACGCGCTCGACATCCGCAGGCAGGACGGCGGGCACCTGGCCTTCGGCCACGGCATCCACCTGTGTTTGGGGCAGCAGTTGGCCCGAGTCGAGATGGGGGTCGCGCTCCCCGCACTGTTCGAGCGCTTCCCCACGCTGCGCCTGGCCGTTCCGGACGAGGAGGTCCGCCTGCGCCCGGAGGCCGCGGACGTCTACGGGGTCAAGAGCCTCCCGGTCACCTGGGACGTATAAGGACTGTCCGGTCCCGGTCCCCGCCCGGGACCGGTGCGTCGCCGACACACGAGGAGGCGGTTCTGCCCGGTCAGGGGTGCTGGTCCCGTCCAGGGCCGCACCGGCTCTCACCAGGCCCACTCCGGGTGTCCGGTCTCCTCCTGGGTGACCTGCCACAGGCGCTCGCGGGCCTCGTAGCCGTAGGCGAACGACGGTGCTGACACGGGTCGGCACCGTTCGTCGAGGTAGACCCCCCGCAGGGCGCTCCGGCCGCCGGCCCCCGCGTCGGCGGGGTCGTTCCAGGGATCCGGGCGGGTGGCTACGCGGGCGTAGGCCCGGGCCATCTGTTCCGGAGGGAGCGCGGCCCGGTTCTTCGGTGCGTACAGCGCACGGAGCAGCGGGGGCATCGCGGCCACCCTGTCGGCGTCGAGCCGTACGGCCGGAACCCGCAGGCAGACCACGTCGACCGCGCCCCGTGCGTGCTGGGCGAGACGCAGGCTCAGCATGACCTGGGCCAGCTTCGCGTGGTAGTAGGCCTTGGTCGGGCTGTACCAGCGGGGCGAGTCGAGTTCGTCGAAGCGGATCCTGATCCAGGGCATCGTGACGAGGCCCTTGCTGGCGACCGTGACCAGGCGCGGTGCCGGTGCTGCGGCCATGAGCGGGCTGAGCGCGGCGGTGAGCCGGTGTGGTCCCAAGTGGTTCGTGGCCCAGAAGAGTTCGTGCCCGTCGGCGGTGAACCGGGGTTCGCGCATCGTCTGGTCGAAGACGGCGGCGTTGTGGATCAGGACGTCCAGGTGGTCCAGCTCGCCGGTGAGTTCCGCCGCCGCGGACCGGACGGACGCGGGGTCGGCGAGATCGGTGACGACCAGCCGGGCCGGAACGGTCGCACGGCTGTTGACGCGTTCGAGGGCGGCTTCGCCCCGGGCCGTGTCCCGGCACAGGGCGTGGACGCTGTGCCCTTTGGCCGCCAGCTGTTCGGCCGCGCGGAGCCCGATCCCGGAGTTGGCTCCGGTGATGGCGATGGTGAGGGGTTTGTGGGACACGGAGGTCTTCCGTTCGCGGCAGGTGCGGATGAGAGCCCGTGCGGGATCGAAGCTCAGCTTATGCAACATCCCCTTCGGAGGAGGCGGTCGAGCTGTCCGGGGCGGCGCAGCACGCGGGTAGGTACCCGGGGTCGGCCGTGTTCCCTACGTGAGCAGGCGCGACCGTATCCGCCGGACCAGGACCAGGGCTGCGGCCACCGCGACCACCGACCCGCTGAGCAGGATCACCGGGAAGGGGACGGCGTCGCCCGGGTACCCGGGCAACGCCATCAGCGACCACGTGGGCGGCAGCACGAGCAGTGGAGACCACCAGGGCGCGGGCAGAACCCAGAGCAGCACCGGTGCCAGCACCGACACGGCCCCCACGCCCTTGACCACGACCAGGGCCTCGACCTTGTTGCCCGCGAACGCCGCGGTGGCCAGTACCACCATGGGCGCGAACAGTGCGGCCAACACCACGGCCGTGACCAGGCCCGGAGACACGGCCGGGGCCAGGCCCGACACGGGGACGGCGATCGCCAGTCCGACGAGGGCGAGAAGGACAGCCGTCCCCGTGCGGAATCCGAAGTAGGCGGTGAGCGACAGCGGCGAGACACGCAGCACCAGCAGGGTGCGGTCGTCGACGTCCTCGGTCACGCGAAGCGCGACCACGGTACCGACCATCACCGGGATGTGCAGCAGTACCAGGGCACCGAACACAGCGGTGGTGTGCGCGGCGGGGTCGAAGCCGTAGGTGGACCGCAGGAACTCGGCGAGCACCGGATAGGCCCACCGCAGTGCCAGCGCCAAGGGGAGGGGAGCCAGGGCGACGGCCAAGAGCAGCGGGTCACGCCGCACACCGACGAGTTCGTACCGGACCAGGCCCCAGAGGGGGTGGCCCCAGCGCCTGGGCACTGCGAGGCGGCGCCCGCGTGCCCGAGCAGGTTGGAGCACGGTGCTCCGAGGCGGACGGCCGTCGGCGTCCACTGGACCGGCCTCCGCGGACTCGGCTCCGGGGCCGCGCGGAACCGTCGCGACTTCGGTGGCGGGCCGGGCCGCCCACCAGCAGAAGGCAGCCGCACACCCCACCGCGTACAGGATCGCGATCGGCTCACCGAGACCCTCCGGCGTCCCCGCCTGACCGGTCAGACCGCGGCTGATCAGCTCGGCGCCCGCCGTGGTGGGAACGGCCCACAGGAGCGGGCTCTGGACCACGCCGGACAGGTGCAGCAGAGGGATCGTGATGAGCGGAGCGAGGGCCGGGGCGGTGGCGATCAGGGCGCCCTGGAACGTACGGGTGCGCGCACCCAGCCCCAGGCACGCGGCCACCAGCAGGACCGATGTGAGCGCGACCCCGGCCGCGGAGTATCCGAGCGCACCCAGGACTTGCCCGTAAGGCACGGTCACCGCCACCATGGGCACCGCCATGGCCACGGTCGGCAGAGTCAGGACCCCCACACGGATGAGCACGGCCTCTGCGGGGCTGACGGGGGTGACCGCCTTGGCGGCGCCGGTGCCCTCGACCCGCTCGAACATGAGTAGGCCGACGGCGAACAGCGCCCCGAACCCGGCCGTGTCGAGGAACAGGAGGTAGGGGACCAGTGCCTGCGCCCCCGACGCGGGCAGGGCCAGCAGCAGCCCGGTCCAGAGCACGGTCAGGACGGCGGCGACCGCCACGACGCCGTAGCGCCACACCAGTTTCGCCTCCAGCGCGAGCGTTCCGGTGAGGCGGTTCACAGCCGGACCTCCGTGACCGCAGCGAAGACGTCGTCGAGTGTGGCCTCACGGGTGTGCAGGGTCGTGACCGCGCCCGAGGCGACCAGGTCCGACAGCTCACCTCCGGCCCCCAGGTCCGCGAGGCCGAAGGTGCGCCGACGGGGCTGGCCCCCGGCCGTGTACTCGGCCACGACACCGGGTCGGCCGTAGCGGCGGCGGAAACCGTGCGGGGAGTCGACGGCGGCGATTCGCCCGTCGACGACGAAGGCGAGGCGGTCGCACAGGTGCTCGGCGGTGTGCATGTCGTGGGTGGTCAGGAAAACGGTAGTGCCCCGGTCCGCCTCGGCACGGACGACCTCGCGCAGTCGCGCCGCGCGCACGGGGTCCTGGCCCGAGGTGGGTTCGTCGAGGAAGAGTAGCCGGGGGCGGTTGAGCAGTGCCCGTGCCAGGCTGAGGCGCATCCTCATCCCCTTGGAGAAGGTGCTCAGCCGCTGGTCCGCGGCCCCTGCCAGGTCGACGAGGTCCAGCAGCCCGGCGGGGTCCGCTACGGGGCCGCGGTAGAGGGAGGCGAACGCCTCCAGGTTCTCCCGCGCCGTCAGCCGGGTGAACTCGGCGGGCAGCTCGAACCCGACCCCGATCCGCTCGTAGTAGTCCCTGCCCCACTCCGGAAGCGGGCGGCCGAGTACGCGCACACTGCCGCCGTAGCCGCGCAGCAGCCGGGTCAGTACGTGCTGGACCGTGGACTTTCCCGCCCCCGATGGGCCGAGGAATCCGAAGACCTCTCCCGCTCCTACGGAGAAGTCCATCTGCCGCACCGCGTCCCCTCCCGCGCCGCGGTAGCGCACGCGCAGGTCCGTCACGGAGATGACGTCGTCGTCGGTGTTCTCACTCATCGGGGGCTCCAGGGGGTTCGAGGGCGTCGAATGCCTCGTCCATGAGCGCGGGCAGGTCCGCCTCGCCGCCTCCCTCGACCCAGACGGTGATGGCGGTGGTGAGGGCCGCGACACCGGCGGAGGCGACGGCACGGGTCGCCAGCGGCGGTGCCTCGGCCTCGGAGGGGGCGCTGAGCCCCCTCTCGAAAGCGGTCTGGGACCCGCGCAGGCTCTCTCCCATGCGGGAGCGCAGGGCCGGTGTGCTCAGCATCAGCCGGGAGCGCAGCAGCAGGGCCTCCCGCTCCCGCGCGTACACGGCGGGTACCGCGCTCATGACCGCGTCGCGCACACGGCGCAGCGGAGGCTTCTCCTGGGGCTGGGAACGAACCAGTTCCTCGAGCATCGGGTCGTAGTCGTCCCGCAGGACCACGTCCTCTTTGGAGGGGAAGTAACGGAAGAACGTCATGTGCGATACACCCGCCTGGGCCGCGATCCGCGCGACGGTCGTGTCGTCGTATCCGTGCTCGGCGAACAGCTGGAACGCCGCCTCACGCAGTGCGTTCCTGGTGAGTTCCCGCTTCTGCTCACGCCAGTGCGCCATGTTCCCCGAGCCGGTTGATGTTAGTTGGTAACACGTTACTTGCTAACATTATTCGCGGAGGGCTTCCTTGTACAGCGTCAAGAGAGGGGCAGCGCGCCGACGGGCGTCCCCACGGCCAGGCGGGGGACAGTGAGAACCCGGAGAAGAGGGAGGGCGCGGCGGCAACGGGAAACCCGCGGACGGACGTGCGGCCACGGCCGCGCGGGCGCGCTCAGGGCGTCGACTCGGCGAACCGTTCCACGTCGTCGGTCCGACCGGCCACGACGATCACGTCACCCGTGCGCAGGCTTGTTTCCTGCGTCGCGTAGGTGAAGGTCTTCCCCCTGCGCTTGACCGACACCACCGTGACCCCGTACTTCTGCCGGACCTTCGTCTCTCCGAGCGGCTTGCCGATCAGCTCCCGTGGAGCCTTGGTCGTGCCCAGCGAGAACCCTTCCTCGAACTCCACGTAGTCGAGCATGCGTCCGGACAACAGGTGCGCGACGCGCTCTCCCATGTCGTGCTCGGGCAGCACCACGTGGTGGGCGCCGATCTGTTCCAGGATCCGTCCGTGGCGGCGGTTCATGGCCTTGGCCCAGATGTCCTGCACCCCGAGGTCGACCAGGAGGGAGGTGGCCAGGATGCTCTCCTCCAAGTGGTCGCCGATGGCCACCACCGCCCGGTGGAACTGGTGGGCGCCCACGTGGCGCAGGGCCTCTTCGTCGGTGGCGTCGGCGATGACGGTGTGGGTGAGCTGTTCGGTGTAGGTCTGGACCAGCCGCGGGTTCGTGTCCACCCCGAGTACTTCCCAGCCGCGCTTGACGAGTTCCAGGCAGAGGGAGCTGCCGAAGCGGCCGAGTCCGACGACCAGGGCGCGCTTGTCCAGGTTCCCTTTTCTGAGCGGCATGGTGCCTACCTTCTCCGTTCTGCGGGGTCTCAACCGATGATCGGTCGGGCTTCGGCGAGTTCGTAGCGGCGGTCGCGTTCCCGGAAGGCCAACGCGGTGACGAAAGTGATGGGGCCGATCCTCCCGGCCACCATGAGCACCGCCAGCAGGATCTGGGACCACTGGGGCAGATCGCCCGTGATGCCGGTGGACAGGCCGACGACCGCGAAAGCGGAGACGGTCTCGAACAGCACCTGGATGACGCTGAACGGTGTGGTGTGTACGAGCAGCACCGTGCTGACGGCGACGATCGTCGCGGAGAGGAACACCAGGCTCAGGGCCTGGCGGATCACCTCGGACGGCAGCTGCCGTCCGTAGACGTGGACCTTGTCGTGGGCCCGGACCTCGGCCAGGACCACCAGGAAGAGCACCGCGAGCGTGGCGACCTTGATGCCTCCGGCCGTCCCCGCGCTGCCGTTGCCGACGAACATGAGCATGATCGTCAGCAGCAGGGTGGAGTCCTCCATCTGCCCCGTCTCGACGACGTTCAGGCCCCCGCTGCGCGGCATCACTCCGTGGAAGACGCCATCGGTGACCCTGGCCCACCAGTCCAGTTGCCCCAGCGTGGCGGGGTTGTTCCACTCCATCAGGGTGATGAGGGCCGCCCCGGCGAAGAAGAGCAGGACGGTGGTCGTGATCGTGATCTTGGTGTGCAGGCTCCACTTGTGCGGTGTGCGGATGTGGCGGCGCAGCTCGATCAGGACGGGGAAGCCGATCCCGCCGAGGATGACGGCGACGGCGACCGGCAGGAGCACGAGGGCGTCGCCGGAGAAGCCGGTGAGGCTGTCGTCGTAGAGGGACAGGCCGGCGTTGTTGAAGGCCGAGACCGAGTGGAACAGGCCGACGTAGGCCGCCTCGCCGAAACCCAGGTCGTAGCCCAGCCACAGCCGCGGGGTGATCAGGACGAACACGGAGCTCTGGACGACCGCGAAGATGATCAGGACCCTGCTGACGACCCCGCGCACGTCACCGATCCACAGGCTGGGCGTCTCGGCCTGCACGCTGAGCTGCATTCGTAGGCCGAAACGGTGGATGACCGCGGTTCCCAGCAACGCGGCCAGCGTCATGATCCCCATGCCTCCGACCTGCATCAGCCCCAGGACGATCCCCTGGCCCCAACCGCTGAGGTCGTCGCCGATGGAGACGACGCTGAGCCCGCACACGGCCAACGAGGTGGTGGCGGTGAACAGGGCCGAGGTGAAGTCCAGACCCCCGCCTGACGTCGTGGCCCACGACGTCATCAGCAGTCCGGTGCCGATCAGGTCCACTGTCAGGAAGAGTAAGAGGAACACCCTGGCGGGCTTGTGCCATGACCGGGCCTCCTTGGCGGGCCGTCGGGCCGACCACCGCCGCAGAGGGGGAAATCGGTGTCCGGTACCCGGAACGGAACGTCGGATCAGACGGCGGAGGCCGATACCGCGGGTCCGCGCGGATTCACGCATGATCAGAGGTCATTTCTCGATGGAACGGATGGCGCGCCGCTTCGGCGTCGGTGGGGGGCCGCGGTGCGCCGGGTGCAGCGTAGTCGAACCCTGAAGCATCAGTGCACGGCAGCGCCGGGGTACTCCTGCGGGCTTGTTCGACGGGGCGTGGATGCCCGGCCGTCGGCCGGGGCGGGCCCTATGCCACGGTGGCTGGGAAGCCGCGCAAGAGCTCTCGGATCTGGTCGGGCCTGTCGTGCAGCGCGAGGTGCCCGGCGCCCTGCAGAGTCTGCACGCCGGTGTCCAGGAAGAGCCGGGCCGGGCTGTCGAGCAGGTACGGGGAGAACAAGGGGTCCTCAGAGCCAGTGGCGACGCTGGTCGGAACGTCGGCCCAACGGTGGTAGACCTCCGACTGCAGGGGGCGGGCAGGCAGGAGTGTGTGGACATGGCAGGAACGTCCTACCAGGGTCAACCACTCCACGAGTACGTCGTCACCGGAATCAGGTGCGGGGGCGGCACCCATGAGTCGAAGCAGTGATGCGCTGGTGGTCTCCTGCGGGCGGAGCCTCCACCGCAGGAAAGCGCCCATGAGCCGGGCCCCCAGACCCGGCGAGACCAGTCCTGCGGGATTGATCAGACAGACCCCGCCGACGAGCGGGCCGGGCGTGGAGCACAGAACGGCGACCGCGCCCGCCCCGCTGCCCAGGAGGATCACAGGCTGACTGGTGACTTGGGGGAGGACCTCGTCCAACCACGCACCATAGGCGGCCGACCGGGGGTCGGAGGGGAGGGCGCTGTCGCTGAGCCCGGGGTATCCCGGAAGGTCGGCTGCCAGCACGGGCCGGTCCTCGGCCAAGGCGTGCACAGCGCCCAGGAGGGTGGCCGTGTTGAGCACGGCTCCGGGAAGGATGAGCACCGGCGTTCCGGGGCCCCCTTCCGCGCTGAAGACACGGGTGGGCCCCAACGAGGTGGAGATCGCCGGATGCGCGCGCACAGCGGACTGTGCCGCGATGCGCCTGGAGCACCAGTCGTGGATGTCGCGTCGAACCGCTCCGGACCGGTAGACGTGCTGTTGGGAGGAGGCGGCGAACCGGTACATGTTGCCTGGTTTCGGGTAGAAGAAAACGATCGTCGACCAGACTTCCCGACTCACCTAACGGATAACTGTACGCCTCATCCTGGGGGTTGGTCACTGAATTCGGGGCACTTTTCGTCCTCCCCGCCACTCGGGTCCGCACGCTGGACACCACGGGCCGACTCGGCCGAGATCAAGACGGGTGCGCCGGGTCGGCCCCGCCGGTCATCCGGCAGCGGGGGAGGCGGGCCGGGGCGGACCGTCGACCAAGACGACGGTCCCCGCCGTGCCGTCGATCCTCAGCATGTCGCCGGTGCGGATCGCCGTGGTGGCGTCCCGAACGGAGATCACCGCGGGGATTCCGTACTCGCGGGCGACCGTGGGGCCGTGCGCGATCGGCGAACCGGTCTCGGAAACCAGCCCGGCGGCGGTCATGAACAGCGGCGTCCAACCGGGATCGGTGGTGGGGGCCACGAGGATCTCGCCCGGTTCGATCCGGGCGCCGACCGGGTCGAGGACGACGCGGGCCCGTCCCTCGGCCCGGCCCGGTGCCGCGGGCGCCCCGGGCAGCCCGCCCTCGACCGCGGGCGGAGGCGGCAGGGTTGCCTCCACATCGGTGCCGTCGGTCAGCAGCGTCCCCGGCACGGAGCGCCTACGCAGTTCGCGCAGATGGAAGCGGCGGCGTTCGGCCACCAGGTCCTGTTGCCCGATGCGCCCGACCACGGCCGAACGGATCTCGTCCGGGGCCAGGAAGAAGACGTCGCCGGCCTCTGTCAGCAGCCCTTGGGAAGCCAGGTCCTCGCCGACCAGAAGCAGCTGGCGGCGCATCTCCGCGAACGGCACCAGCCAGGCGAACTTGGCGTACTCGCGCATACCCGCGAGTGAGCGGGAGCGGCGCATGAGGAAGGCGGCGATCCGCCCGCGCACCGGGCGGGCCCGCACGGCCCGGGCACTGAGCTCGGCGAGCTTGGCCTCGGCGGCGGCCTCGGCCCGTTCGAACCGGCGGTCCGGAGCCTGTTCCGGGTCCTGCAGGAGCAGGTAGTTGGCGATCGACCCGAACACCGGAGCGGGGTCCTCGCGCCATCGGGACACACCGATGTCCACCTCGGCGGCGGCCCGGTGCCCGTAGGAATAGAGGAAGGACTCCAGCCCGATGTCGGGCAGGTCCCCGTGCAGGTACCTGGTGGAGAGCTCCTCCGGTGCCGTGCGGGTGAACAGTTCGCCGTGGGAGCGGGCGCGCTCGGCGATCCGCCACAGGGCCAGGTCCATCTCGGTGGTGACGTTGTGCGGCAGTCCGCCCAGGACGGTGTCGGCCTCCTCCTTGGCGGCGACGCCGTCGAGCAGGGCCGCCGGAGCCATGCTGGTGACGATGCCGGCGAAGACCGGACCGATCACCTCCATCAGATCCCGGCCGAGCATCGCGTCGAAGGCCTCTCCGGTGACCCAGTCCAGCCGTTGCACCGCACCCGCCCGGGCATCCGGTCCCCGCAGGGCACGGAGCCGGGCCACGGCGGCGTGGGCGCGGGCGCGCCCGGCCCGGGGGCGG
>NZ_BAAGZJ010000118.1:0-19716 GCF_054778635.1 Nocardiopsis nanhaiensis | reverse complement strand
CTACCAGAGTCAATCTCGGCGCCGAAATTGCTACTGGTAGCAAGATCATCGGAAAAAGGCCCAGCGGGAGGGGTTCGCCGCGCACAGTGACCAGCCGCGACACCCGCAACCGGTGGGCTCCGGTGGAGTGGCCCACCCGGCCGCAGGCCGCGCTGTTCGGGGTTCGCAGGGGTGAGTGACCAGCCGCGACACCCGACCCGTCAACGCTCCGGCGCAGGGGCAGGCATCGGCCGCCAGGCCGACAGAATCAGTTTTCGGGCGGAGCCCGAATTCGCCACGGACCTCGACCACGCGTCCCCCTTTCCCGATAGCCGCCAACCCGCCGTCGTAGCGAAGCGGGTCAAGGTGGAGCGCCACTGACGCGCGAAGCGCTCGATGGCGACGACCTTGACGCGCGTAGCGAAGACGGCCACAATCGGGCGGCGGGAAAGGAGGACACCCCAGCCCGAAAGGCACCCCTCAATCACAGCACCCCGAAAGAATTTTCAGAATAACAGCCAGGCCCCACCCCCAACTTCCCACCCCCAACCCTGAACCCCACTCTTCGGACCCAGCGTGCACGATGAGGACCCAGGTTCTCGGAAACCCGACGGAGCGCAGCCGACTACCGCCGACGAGGAAGACACGGCACACTTTCAGGCACGTCTGGCTTTCAGGGGAAGCGCTGCGCGCCGGCGCCGTCCCTGCCCAGGATGTCCTCGGGGTTGGAGTAGGGGCACGAGACGAGTGACAGGCATCCGCACCCGATGCAGTTGGAGAAGCGGTCGCGCAGCGCGGTCAGTTCCTCGATGCGTTCGGTCAGCTCGTCGTGCCATTGGCGGGAGATCCGGGCCCAGTCGCGCTTGGTCGGCATGCCCTCTTCCGGGAGCTGAGCGATGGCTTCCTTGATGCGTTCCAGGGAGAGCCCGAGGCGCTGAGCCGTGCGGATGAACGCGATCACGCGAAGGGTGTCCCTACGGTACTCGCGCCGGTTGCCCGCCGTGCGCCGACTGCTGATCAGCCCGAGGCTCTCGTAGTAGTGCAGGGCGGAGACGGCCACGCCCGCCCGTTGGGCTACCTGTCCGGGCTTCAGCCAGATGATGTCCGGATCCAACTGCGGCATCGAACTCCCCTCCATGACGGCTGTGCGCGGTTCCGGGACCGGCCTCACCACACGCCTTGACATCAAGTGCACTTGACGAAGTGGACTCTACGCGACGGACACGGAACACGACGTTCGGAGCGTTGGATGAGAACGACGATCACGGTGTGGGCGGACATCAGGTGCCCTTGGTGCTGGATCAGTCACCGGCGGCTGGGGGCCGCGCTCGCCCGGGTGGAGGAGGAACAAGGGGACCGGGAGTTCACAGTCCTGCGCCGGAGCTTCCTGCTGGAGCCCACGGGCCCGGACCATCCAGCCAGGACGGTACGGGAGGCGGCGCTGACCTCCTGGGGCGTGGACACGGCCGGTTGGGAGGCCCTCCGCGGCCGGGCGGAGGCCTCGGGCCGTGCGGAGGGTCTGGCCATCGGCCTGGACGGGGTGCGCAACCTCGACTCGCGCGCCGCCCATCGCCTGATCAAGCTCGCGACAGCCAGCGGCACCGACTCAGCCCGAGCCTGGGAGCTGAGCTTCGCCGCGCTCCTGGAACACCACGAGGACTTGGCGGACCCTGTGGCCCTGCGCCGCCTGGGTGTCGAGCTCGGGCTCGACAGCGCGGAGGTGGACGCGACCCTGCGCTCCGACGGGTTCGCCTCGGAGGTGGCCGCCGACCACCGGGCGGCGGCGGAACTGGGGGTGCATACCGTCCCCACCGTCCTGTACGGGGACCGGACCCTCCAAGGTGACCGGAGCGTCGACGAACTGGTGGCCTTCCTCAGCCCCGAGGGGGTGCTCCGATGAACGCACGGAAGGGGGCGCCAAGGGAGATGATGCGCGCCGCCGCGATCGACGGGTTCGGGCCGGCCGAGGCCCTGACCGCTCGGGACGTGCCTCGTCCCGCGGTGCGGCCGGGAGAGGTGCTGGTCCGGGTTCGGGTGGCGGGGGTCCAGTTGACGGACGCAGCGATCCGGGGCGGATGGACTCCCCCGGGTGCGACCATCACCTTCCCGCAGATCCTAGGGAACGAGTTCGCCGGGGTCGTGGAGGAAGTGGGGCCCGAGGTGACGGGCTTTGCCGCCGGAGACGAGGTGGCGGGGTTCCGGGTACTCGGTTGCTACGCGGAGTACGTGAACGTGTCCGCGGAACAGGTCGTCCACAAGCCCGCAGGGGTTTCGTGGCTGACCGCCGGGGCGCTGTCGGCCTCCGGGCAGACCGCGCACACCGCACTCGAACGCCTGGCCGTAGTGGAGGGCGAGACGCTGCTGGTGCACGGGGCGGCGGGCGGGGTCGGCAGCATGGCCGTGCAGCTGGCGGTCGCGCGCGGGGTGCGGGTGGTGGGCACGGCGAGCCCGGCCAACCACGCGTACCTCAGGACCCTGGGCGCCGTCCCGGTCGGGTACGGCGGGGGACAGCTCCTGCGGATCCGGGAGGCGGCGCCCCAAGGGGTGGACGCGGCCCTCGACGCGGCCGGGCACGACAACCTCCTCACCGCGGTGTCGTTGGTCGGCGACCGGAGCAGGGTCGGGACCATAGTCGACATCGGGCTAGTCCGCTACCTGGGGTGCCGGTGGATCAGCAGCGACCGCTCCGCGGTCCGGCTGCGTGAACTGCTCGGCCTGTGCGACCGCGGCCAGCTCAACGTCACCATCCGCGGCACGTACGGACTCGGCGAGGTGGCCAAGGCGCACCTGGACGTGGAGACCGGGCACGGCCGGGGCAAGAACGCCCTGGTGGTCCGTGCGGAGGCCGGCACAGGGGTCAGCGGCGGGACGGCGTGACCTCCGGAGTGGGCTCCCCCGGGCCCTCGACCAAGCTTTGGGCGCCCGGGACCCGATCGCTCGTAGTCGGCGTCTTCGGGCTGATGACGTTCATCGCCTTCGAGTCCTTCGCCGTCACCACCGCGCTGCCCGTGGTGGCGCGGGACCTGGACGCCGCCCAGTGGTACTCCCTGGCCTACGCGTCGACCCTGACCGCCGGGCTGGTCGGTATGACCCTGGGCGGGACGTGGACGGACCGGCGCGGTCCCCTGCGGCCCCTGGTGTTCGGCGGGCTGACCTTCCTCACCGGAATCGCGTTGTGCGTGGCGGCCCCGAACATGGGTGTCTTCGTGCTCGGGCGACTGCTCCAGGGCCTCGGGGGCGGAATCGACTCCGTAGTGCTGTACGTCGTCATCGCGCGGTTCGTGTCTGAGGAAGCGCGGCCCCGCATGTTCGGGTTGTTGACCGCCGCGTGGCTGCTCCCGTCGGTCGTCGGCCCCCTGGTCTCGGGCGTACTGGTCCAGGCCGTCCACTGGCGGGTGGTGTTCGCGCTGGTGCTGGCCGGTTCGGCGGTATCACTCCTGTGCCTGGTGGGTGTGGTGAGGCGGGCCGTGCCCGAGCACCGGCCCGGGCCGGTGGTGGGACGCCGGGAGGTGTGGGCGATCGTGGCGGCCACCGCGCTCCTCGGACTGCATCTGTCGGGACAGCAGGCGGGCACCGGTCTCGCGCTCGGCACGGCGGTCAGTGTGGTCGTTGTACTGGTCACGGCCACCCGGCTGCTGCCCGGAGGGACGCTGCGCGCACGCGCGGGGATCCCCCGCTTGGTGGCCCTGCGGGCCCTGCTGGGCGCGGCGGTGACCGCCACGGACGTCTACCTGCCGCCCTATCTCCAGAACGAACTCGGCTACTCGCCCGCGCTCTCCGGCCTCGTGATCGCGGTCGGGGCGCTGGGCTGGGCCCTGGGCGCCTGGCTGCAGGGGCGCGACACCGACCAGCCGCACCGTCCCGACCTGCTGTGGCGCGCCGCGGCCCTGGTGCTCTGCGGTCCGGTGGGTGCCAGTCTCGTGGTCGCCGGGCTGCTCCCCGTCCCGGCGGCGGCCGCGGCCTGCGTGCTGATGGGGGTCGGTATGGGAATCGCCTACCCGCGGATCAGTTCCACGGTGCTGGCCGTGTCCCCTCGGGAGAAGCAGGGCGGCAACAGCTCGGCTCTCCAGGTGGGCGAGTCCCTGAGTACCTCCACCCTGCTCGCCGTCACCGGTGCGGTGCTGGCGGCCGCCGCCTCGGGCGGGTACCTGAGCGTCTACGCGGCGGTCACCGTCGTGGGGCTGTCGGCTCTGGCCGTCACCCTCACACTGCGCCCGGTCAGGAAGGAGGGCGCCGTGGACGACGACTGAGGCGTCGGCCCCGGCCCCGGAACCTTGCTACGGTCCTCCGGGGCCGGGGGCGTCTCTGGTTTCGGGCAGTCCCCTGAGCTAGGTCGCCTTGCCAGCTGAGGTTTCGCTGCCCGATCGGGCAGCGGACCGGGAGTCAGTCCGCGGCGAAGGCCTCCAGTTCCACCAGCAGCTCGGGGCGGCCGAGGCGGGTGATCTCGGCGCACACCCCGGGCGGGCGCACGTCGACGGCCTCCAGGCGCTCCGCCATCATCGCCCCGGCCTCGGCGAAGAAGGCCTCCACGTCGGTGACGTAGGTGTTCATCCGGACGATGTCCCCCAGGCCCATCCCAGCCTTGCGGAGCACCGCCTCAACGTTGTCCAGGGCCTTCGCCGTCTGGGCCCGCATGTCGCCGGGGTGCAGGGACTCCCCCTCGGCCGAGACCGAGCACTGCCCGCTGACGAACAACAGACGCTGGTGTCCCTCGACCAGGACACCCTGGTCCATTCCCTCCGGGTACGTCCATGGGTTGACCGTGGTTCGGCGCATGGCTGGCTCCTTCCGGATCGGGAGTCTGACAGGGCCTGACCCTAGAACCCCAACCTCGCTTGAGGTCAATGATGGGCCCCGGAGCGCTTCCGGGGCCGGTTCAGCGCCGAAACTCCAGGGTTCGGCGCGCGGCGGGGGAGGCCGGGAGCGAAGGGGCGGGCGGGGCGGGGTGGTTCGGTTATCGTCGGAGCATGGCCAAGGACGTGAGCGCCGGGGCCTTTCTGACCCGGTTGGACGAGAACCGCAGCGACGAGGAACTCCGCAAGTACCAGCGCTACTTCCGATTCGACGCCGACGACCAGGACCCCTTGGACTACTTCGTCGGGGTACGCATGGGTACCGTGTTCGCGCTCGCGAAGGAGTTCGTGGACATGGACCTCGTCGAGGTCGAGACGCTCCTGGAGAGTCCCGTCCACGAGGCCCGTGCCGGGGCGCTGCGGATCATGGAGAAGAAGGCCCGGCGGAAGGGCGCCACGTCAGAGGAAGTCGGTGACCTGGCCGATCTGTACCTGCGCCGCCACGACCGCGTCAACAACTGGGACCTCGTGGACCTGGCCGCCTACCACGTCCTGGGCCGCCACCTCCGCGAGGGCTCGCGCGAAGTCCTGTACGAGCTGGCCCACTCGCACAACCCCTGGGAGCGGCGCACCTCGATCGTGGCGACCGCGCACTTCATCGCCCACCAGGACCTCGGCGACACCTTCGCCCTCGCCGAACTCCTGCTGGAGGACGGACACGATCTGGTGCAGAAGGCGACGGGGTGGATGCTGCGCGCCGCGGGCGACGCGGACCGCGAACGACTCCTGGCCTTTCTCGACGCCCACGCCGCCCGGGCCCCGCGCCCCCTGCTCCGCGCAGCGATCGAGAAACTGCCGCCCGAACAGCGCGCCCACTACCGGGGGCTGCGCACCTGATCCGGCCCGCCGGGTCCGACGCGCAGTGGCTGACCAGGGGCCCGCTCCTCATAGAGTGAAACGTCCACCACGTGCAGCCGTGACCCTCGGCGGTCCGTGCTCGAAAACGCGCCCCGCGTCGGCGGGGGTGACTCAGATCGGAACTCCTTGTACCTGTCCCGTATCAGCCTCGACCCCAAGCGCAGCACCGGCATGGACCAGTGGGCCGTCATGGGGCGGGCCGTGCGCAAAGCGGTCGACCCCGACCCCGACTCCGACGCCCGTGTGCTGTGGGCCCGTACCTCCCCGACCACGCTGGTGGTCAGCTCCGACACCGCACCCGCCTGGGGGAAGGTCCCCGGTGCGTTCGCCGCGTCGATCCAGCCCATGCCCCGGCATCCGGAGGGTGAGACGATCCGCTGGGAGCTGATCAGCGCGCCCACGGCACGGCGGGAAGCGGAGTCCACTGCCGAGAAGCCGCGTTCCCGGGGCAAACGGGTGCCCCTGCCCGAGGAGGCGTTCGACGACTGGCTGGACGAGAAGCTGGCCGGAGCGGCACGCATCACGATGGCGAAGTGGAAGCGTCTGGGCGGCCGCCCCGCCCGGTACCACTTCATCGGTGAGGCCGTCGTCGAGGACAGTGAGGCGCTCCAGGAGCTGTGTCTGAACGGGATCGGCGCGGGCACGGCCACCGGGGCCGGGCTGCTCCTCGCCAGCCCTCTGGACGACTAGGGCGTGTTCGGTGGATGCTGCCCGTCGCGAGCGGCGTATCCAGTGGTGCTGGCACAAGGCCGAAGAAGGAGTTCCCCTACTGTGCGCTGCCTCGCAAGCTCGGCAGCATCGCACAGCGGGGGCCCGACCGGGTTCGGCTGTCGACTGAGAGATGCGCAGTGACAGTGCCGCTGGGGCGACGCGCAGCAGGGTATGTGTCCGCCGAACATGCCCTAGGGCACGATCGCGGAGGCAGGCCCTCGCGGAGTCGGTCAATCGCGAGTGGTAGCGGAAAGCGGCGACTGGGAAATAGGTGGTCAGGGGCGGAAAGCCCGCCAAGCGGACGCGAACATTCACCACAAAAGGGATTCCCGCTTAAAAAATTCCTATTTCGCCCATCCGTACCAACCTCGCGTAGGAGTGTTGCATTCGGCGGGCAAATCATGAAGGTTTTCTCCTAAGCCCAAGCTGACCGTCGCACAGGGATCGCCGGACGGTGCCAGAACGGCGTGTCCGGACCCTGCCCGTACGACAGAAGCCTGAAGGAGCAACCTTGGCGTACTCGCACCGGAACCGACCAGGAACACCCACCGACGACCCCCCGGTTCCGATCCCCCGCACCGCCGCCCCACGCAGACCCGTACCCCGCACCGCGCTGTTGGCCGGAGCCTGCGCGGCCGCGCTGACCGCCGCCCTGCTCCACGCACCGCAGGCGGCCGCCGAACCCGAGTCCGAGGGCACCGGTGCCTGCGAAACCGACCCGGGAGCGCCGCCCAAGCACCAGATGCGGGCATCGTGGATCGCGGGCGTGGAGAACATCGACTGGCCGTCCGAGCAGGGCCAGAGCCCCGAGGAGCAGCAGGCCGAACTGACCGACCTGTACGACGAGGCCGTCGAGGACGGTCTCAACGCGGTGTTCGTGCAGGTCAGGCCTACGGCGGACGCCTTCTGGCCCTCACCGCACGAGCCGTGGTCCGAGTGGCTCACCGGCGAGCAGGGCGGCGACCCCGGATACGACCCGCTGGAGTTCGCGGTCGAGGAGGCGCACGCCCGGAACCTGGAGTTCCACGCCTGGTACAACCCCTACCGGGTCGCCATGCACGACGACCTCGACGCCCTGGTCGAGGACCACCCGGCCCGCCAGAACCCCGACTGGGTGTTCGAGTACGGCGGACTCCTCTACTACAACCCGGGTATCCCCGAGGCCCGCGAGTTCGTGATCGAGGCGATGATGCACTCGGTCGAGAACTACGACCTGGACGGGGTGCACTTCGACGACTACTTCTACCCGTATCCCGTCGACGACCTGGAGATCCCGGACGAGGACACCTTCGCCGAGTACGGGGAGGGCTTCGACGACATCGAGGACTGGCGCCGCGACAACGTCGACCTGATGGTGCGGGAGATGAGCGAGGGTGTGAACGCCGTCAAGCCGCACGTGAAGTTCGGTATCAGTCCGTTCGGCATCTGGCGCAACTCCAGCACCGACCCCGAGGGCTCCGACACGGACGGCTCCGAGTCCTACGACGAGCAGTACGCGGACAGCCGCAAGTGGGTCCTGGAAGGCTGGCTGGACTACATCAACCCGCAGGTCTACTGGGAGATCGGACTGCCGATCGCCGACTACGCGGTCCTCGTCCCGTGGTGGGAGCAGGTCGCCGCGGAGAGCGGAACGCACCTCTACATCGGTCAGGCCGCATACAAGGTGGGCGACGAGGGCGCCTGGTCCGACCCGAACGAGCTCTCCAGCCACCTGGACTTCAACCAGGACTACCCCGGTGTCCAGGGCGACGTCTACTTCAGCGCCACCTCGTTGCGCACCAACGCGCAGGAGGCCATGGAGATCCTGGTCGAGGACCACTACTCCAGCCCGGCCCTGGTCCCGGTCAACGAGGACCTCGGCGGGACCGTGCCGGCCCCGCCGGAGGTGAGCGCGGAGGACGGTGCGGACGGCACCGACCTGGCCATCGCCCCGGGTCCCGGTGCGGCGCCCACCTACTACGCGGTGTACGCCTTCGACGGCGAGCCCGACCGTGAGCAGGCCAAGTGCGGTATCGAGGACCCGCGCAACATGCTCGGGACGGTGCGCGCCGACGACGACGGGGCCGCGGCGTTCACCGCGCCCGGTGACTCGGACACCACCTACTACGTGACCGCCCTGGACCGGCTCCACAACGAGAGCCGCGCGAGCGCTCCGGAGCACCAGCCGTAGGACAACGATCCGGGCTGTACCTCCTGGTCACGGCCCGGTCGGGAACAGCCCGTTCCGAAGAGCGCGCGAGGGGCCGGTGCACAGCCCAGTGCACCGGTCCCTCGTGTATCGAGCGTCCCGCGATCAGGAGCCCTCCATCAGGCGCCCTTGGAACCGGAGCGCAGCTCCTTCTTGAGGATCTTGCCGGTCGGGCCGACAGGCAGCTCGTCCATGATCAGCACCTCGCGCGGGTACTTGTAGCCGGCCAGCCGTTCCTTGCAGAAGGCGACCAGGTCCGGCTCTGCGGCCTTGGCATCCGGGGCCAGGGACACACAGGCCACGATCTCCTCACCCAGGCGCTCGTCGGCGCGCCCGATCACCGCGGCAGCGGTGACCTCAGGGTGTTCGTACAGGACCTCCTCGACCTCGCGGGGAAAGACGTTGTACCCGCCCCGGATCACCAGGTCCTTCTTGCGGTCGACGACGAACAGGTACCCCTCCTCGTCGGCGTAGCCCAGGTCGCCGGTGTGGAACCAGCCGCCGCGCAGGGCCTCCTCCGTGGCCTCGGGACGGTTCCAGTACCGCTTCATCACGTTGTGGCCGCGCACCACGATCTCCCCGACGTGGTCGGGCCCGGGCGGGAGGGGCCGGTCCTCGTCGTCCACGATCCGCACCCCCACCCCCCAGAGCGGTTTACCGATGGAGCCGACCTTGCGCTGTTCGGCGCTGATGTTGAAGGTGGCCCCGGCCGAGGTCTCCGAAAGCCCGTACCCCTCCAGGATCACCACGCCGGGGAACTTCTCCTCGAAGTCCCGCATGACCTCGCCCGGCATCGAATCGCCGCCGGACACCCCCACGCGCAAGGCGGAGAGGTCGCGGTCAGAGGTATCGGTGTTCAGCAACTCCTGGTACATGGTCGGCACCCCGGCGAAGATCGTGCACCGGTGCCGCTCCATCGCCTCCACCGCCGCGGCGATCTCGAAACGGGGTACCAGCGCGACCGTCCCGCCGTAGCGCACCGCCACGTTGAGCACGCTGGACAGCCCGAAGATGTGGAAGAGGGGCAGGACCGCGAGGCCGACGTCGTCGTCGCGGAACTCGAAGACCTCGCCACCCACGGTGCAGTTCATGTACAGCTGGAAATGGGTGAGCTCGGCGCCCTTCGGTTTGCCGGTCGTACCGCTGGTGTAGAGGAGCACGGCGGTGTCGTCCGAGGCGGTGGGAACGGGCTCCCCGATGTCCTCGGCGAAGTAGAGCTCGTCGTAGTGCCGTGTGCCCTCGGGGCGTTCGTCGTTGCCGGGCAGGTTCACCACGTAGGTACGCGGCTTCTCAGCGGACTCGGTCAGCTCGACCGCGCGGACCGCCTCCTCCGCGAACATCTCGAAGGTCACGAACACCCGCGCCCCCGAATCGCTCAGCTGGTAGGCGGTCTCGGGTGCCTTGAGGAGCGGGTTCAGGGGGACCAGGACCAGGCCCGCTTTGATAATCCCGAAATAGGTGAAGAGGAACTGGGGGAGGTTGGGCAGCTGGACGGCGACGCGGTCGCCCGCTTCCAGGCCCAGGTCGAGAAGCGCTGTGGCGACCCGGCCGGAGATCTCGTCGACCTGGGCGTAACTGAACTCCAGGTCGTTGATGTGGCAGAGGGGTTTGTCCGGGTTGGCCTGTCGTGATTCCTGCAGGATCGTCGCAAGGTTGAAACTCATGGGCACCCACCTAGGATTTAACCGACCAGACGGTATGTTCCCGGAACGTATATAGGCCGATACCACGGTGTCAATGGGCGTTCCACAAGCGTCACCCGCTGAGGTACCCCATCGGGGTAGGGGTATGGTGGCTACATGTCACCGTCCGAGCCGCGCCGACGCCGCAGGAGCCCCGCCTGGGCCCGGATCCTGCTGTTCACGGTACTGCTGCTCGGATTCGGGGCGATGCACACCCTTGGGCACCTGCAGCACGAGGCTCACGCCTCCACAGCCCCCGCCAGCGCCTCCGCGCACGCCAACACCTCCGCTGAGGCCCCGGGGAAGGCGGCTGACAGCGCCCACGCGGCAGACCACGACACCGCACTGCCCGAGTTGGACCCGACCTCGGTATGCCTGACCCTTGGCGCCTTCTCCGTCGTACTGTTGGGCGTGGCCGCCGTCGCCTTCCACCGCTGGCCAGGCCCGTGCCTGAACCCTTCGGCGCCGGTCCGGCGCCCTCCCCCACCGCCACCCTCCGTCCCCGACGAACCCTCTCTCTCCCGGTTACAGGTGCTCCGCATCTAGATGCCCGCGGAGCCGGACCCGGCTCCGCTCGGACGCACCGAAACGGCCGCGCCGGACCCGGCTCCCGCGCGGCGAGGAGAAACCAGAGAGGAAGCAGGCATGACCCTGCGCAAGCGTGTCCTGACCGCGGCGTCCGCCGCCTTCGCCACCGGCCTGTTCGCCGCGGCCTGCGGCAACGGGGCCGAGAACACCCCGGCCACGGCACCGGAGAACGGGCAGCAGACCGCCGAGTTCAACGAAGCGGACGTGCGCTTCGCCCAGATGATGGTCCCCCACCACGAGCAGGCCGTGGAGATGGCCGACCTCGCCGACACCCGCGCGGGCGAGGAGGTCCTCATGCTGGCGGAGGAGATCCGCGACGCCCAAGGACCGGAGATCGAGCAGATGGAAGCCCTGCTCGACGGCTGGGACGCCGAAGTGGAGCACGGTATGGACCATGGTGAGATGGACGGCATGCTCACCGAGGATCAGATGGGTGAGCTGGAGACCACCGAGGGCGACGCCTTCGACGCCCTCTTCCTTGAGTTCATGGTCCTGCATCACGAAGGCGCCGTGGACATGTCCGAAACGCAGCTCGAGGAGGGGGTCAACCCCGAGGCCGGTGACCTGGCGGAGGAGATCATCGACGCCCAGGAGCGCGAGATCGAGGAGATGAACCGGCTGCTGGGTATCGAGGAGCCCGGTGACGAGGACTCGGACAGCGGGGACGCTGACGACGACGGCCACTCGGACCACTGATCCCCGAGGCCGCCCCGTGGCCCCAACCCTCCGGTGACCGAGGCCCTTCGGGGTCTCGCCCGCGGCGCCGACACGGTCGGCGCCGCGGGTGCCCGAGGGAGGCACCAGCCTAGTCGGCCAAGTCCCAGGCAGTGCTGGAACACGGGTGTCGGCCCCTGACGCGATGTGAGATCAAGGTGGGGCACGAGAGGCAGAGAGACCCATGCGCAGCAGAACACGAACCCGCACCCGAACAACCGCCGCGCTCGCCGCGGCGGGACTGCTCGCCGCCGTCACGGCGTGCGGGGAACCGGAAGAGAGCGTGCAAGCGGAGGCCGGAGTCAGCGCCGAGGAAGGGGCCGTGAACAACACCGGCGTGGCCCTGCCCGAGACCGCACAGCACGTGCACGGGGTCGGGGTGGACCCCGAGTCCGGGGAGGTCCTGGTGGCCACGCACGAAGGGCTGTACACGGTGCCGGCACCGGACCGGCTCACCCGGGAGGCGACCGTAGCGGGCCACGTCGGCCCCGAGATCGACCTCATGGGCTTCACCGTTCGAGGGCCCGGGCACTACCTGGCCAGCGGTCACCCCGAGGGCGACACGGACATGCCCGACCCGGTCGGGCTGATCGAGACCCGTGACGGCGGGCAGAGCTGGGAAGCCCTGTCCCTGGCAGGTGAGTCCGACTTCCACGCGCTGACGTCCACGGACGACCTGGTGATCGGCTTCGACGGTGCGCTCCGCGCCACCGAGGACGGAACCCGGTGGACGGACCTGGATCCGGAGGTGGAGGCCTTCGCCCTGGCCGTGGCCGACGACGGCGAGACCGTCCTGGCCACCACGGAGCGGGGCCCGGTGCGGTCCACCGACGGCGGCGGTGCCTTCGCGCCCGTGGAGGGAGCTCCCCCGCTGGCGTTGGTCGACTGGGTGCCCGGGGGTGACACGGTCTTCGGGGTCGCCGTGGACGGCGGCGTGTACCGGAGCGACGACGCGGGCGCCGGATGGGAGCCGACCGGTGCGCTTGAGGGCAATCCGGAGGCGCTGCACGCGGACGAGGACCAGGTGATCGTGGTGGCCGACCTCCACGTGGCCCGCTCGACGGACGGGGGAGCCACGTTCGACGCCTGGTGACGGTGGGGTGGCCCCGAGGGCGGGTGCTGCCAGACTCTGGGTATGGGAGAGTTCGTCACCGTCCAGGAGAGCCCCGAGGTCACCCTGTTCTGCTCGGCGCTCGGGCCGCCCGACGGCACCCCGCTGCTGGTGGTCCACGGCGGCCCGGACTGGGACCACAGCTACCTGCGCCAGCCCCTGGACCGGCTGGGCCGCCCCGTGCTCCTACCGGATCTGCGGGGCTGTGGCCGGTCCACCCGGGGGTTGGGCCCCGACGGGTACTCGTTCGAGTCCGCCGCCGACGACCTGCTCACCCTCACCGACCGGCTCGGGCTGGACCGGTTCGACCTGCTCGGTTTCTCCAGCGGCGGGCAGATCGCGCAGCGCGTCCTCCTGAACGCGCCCGGGCGGGTGCGTCGGACCGTGGTCGCGTCGAGCACCCTGTGGCCGGTCACCGACGCCGACTTCGGCCCGCGGCCCGAACGGACCGCCCTGCGCGCCGCGGAGAGCAGGGTGTGGTCCGAGTCCTCCCTGACCGGGCCCGACCTGGTCAGGGAGGCCGCCGTCGCGGGGGCACCGGCCAACGTTCACACCCCGGAACAGCGCCCCGCCTACCTGGCCCTGCTCGACCGCGTCTCCTGGTCGGCCGACTGGTGGGCGGCGTTGCTGGCGGGATCGCTGGACTCACCGAGACCGTCGGACGGTCCCGAACGGTTGCGCGAACTCGGTGCTCCGCTGCTGTTCCTACACGGCCGGGAGGACATGGCCTTCCCCGCCACCTTCGCCGAGAGCGCGGCCGCCCTCCTGCCGAACGCACGGGCGGTGGTTCTGGAGGGCGCCGGGCACATGGCGCACGTGGACCGGCCCGAGGCCTGGCTGGACGCCGTGGACGCCTTTCTCTCGGCGCCCTGAGACCTCCGAGGAAGCGCTACTCGGCCGTGGCCGGGATGACGCTGCCCTGGTACTCCTCCTCGATGTACTGGACCGTCTCCGGGGAGGTCAGCAGTTCGAGGAGGGTGTCGATCCGCTCGTCTTCGGTGTTGTCCGGGTGAGTGGCGAGAACGTTCACGTACGGGTTGCCGTCGACCTGTTCGAGCAGGATCGAGTCCTCCTCGAAGTCCAGACCGGCCTCCTGCGCGTAGTTGTTGTTGACGATCGCGGCGTCGACATCGTCCAGCGAGCGCGGCAGCTGGGCCGCCTCGACCTCCTGGAACTCGAGGTCGAGCGGGTTCTCCTCGATGTCGTCGAGGCTGAAGGTGGCCTCGTCGATGCCCTCGTCGAGGGTGATCAGGCCGCCCTCCTCCAGGAGGAGCAGCGCGCGGAACTCGTTGGTGGGGTCGTTGGGCAGCGCGACTTCGGCGCCCTCCTCCAAGTCGTCGAGGTCGTCGACGACGTTGGAGTACAGGCCGAGCGGCGGCAGGTAGATCTGGTCGACGGCGACGAGGTCGGTGTCGTTGCCCTCGTTGTACTCCAGCAGGAACGGCTCGTGCTGGTAGAGGTTGACGTCCAGCTGCCCCTCGGCGAGCGCGGCGTTGGGCGCGATGTAGTCGGAGTACTCGTGGATCTCCAGGTCGAGCCCGGCGTCGGCGGCCAGCTCGGCATCGATGTACTCGAGGATGTCGCCCGCGGGGACGGCGGTGGCGCCGACGGCGAGGGTCTCCGCAGCGTCGTCCGAGGAGTTCTCGGAGGGGGCGCCACAGGCGGTCGCCGCGAACAGGGCCAGGGCGGCGGGGACGGCGAGGGTGGCGCGGCGCATGAGGGTCCTTTGCATACTGCGGACAGGGCTGGTTCCGGCAACACGGTACGGACGACCCGTATTTCCTATTTTCCCGATATTAAATCAGGATTAGCCCGGGAGCCCAGTCTCAGTGACCAAACGCACACGCACTGACCAGGCAGAAAGGCGCTATTCAACCCTTGAGGGGCCGCGTACGGGACAGGAGGGCCAACCTGGCCTCCACCACCGCCGCGAGCCCGTCCGGTGCGGGGGCGCCGACCCCGCGCAGGACCCGGGCCATGGCGGCGGCCGCGGCCAACAGGGCGTCCGGCTCCAGGGTAGCCGGATGGGTGTCCGTGACCCCCGGTGGCGGTTCGGCATCCGCGTTCTCCACCGTCACCGCTCCGAACTGGGGAAAGACCAGGTCCAGCCGGGCGGACCACAGCTTCCACACCTCTTCCCTCGCCTCGGTCAGGGAACGAAGGGCCCGCCAGGGGTGCCCGCGGTGCGCGTGCCGGGCTGCGTCACCCACCGCGACCCACGCGAGGAAGGCCCACTCCCGAACCGTCTCCCCGTCCGGGTCCCAACGCTCCTTCGGCAAGTCGTCGGCGAGCCTCCCGGAGCGGTCGAGCAGGGCCACCGCCTGAGGCGGCAGACCGGGCCGTGCTTCACCGGGGGACACGACCAGGGAAAGTTGCCCACCGTCCCGGTACATCACGATGAGGTGCGCCGCCCTCTCACCCCACCTCTGCACGTGCGAGGCGGCCACCGGAGCGAACGCCAGGACCGCGGCGAGCACCTGCTCGCCGCGCTCCTCGACCCCTTCCCCCGCGCCCAGGCCCAGCCCGGCGTCGACGTCGGAGAGCGCGTCGCCCCCGCCGCGCCCGAGGGAACCGGCGAGTTCGAGCCAGTCCACCCAGGGGGTGTCCCGCGCCCAGCGGTCGAGGGCGCCGACGAGGTCACGCGGAGAGGACGCGGTGGACGGGCTCGCCGGGTCAGTGTCGTGGGAACCGGCCCGAGGGAACCGCCCGGTCACGTCAGCGGAAGGATCACTCATGAAACGCATCCTCCCGCCAAGGGACGCCGGGACGGAACCCGTGGGCGATCGGCCAACGGCGAAAGGGTCACCAGCCGATCAGACCCTCCGCCATCCGTTTGCGGTCCGAGTAGGCGAGCGCGTCCACGAACTCACCCATCGCCAGACCCATCCGATCCACGACGGCGGGATCTTCGTACTCACCCGCCGCGTCCGTCCGAGCGCCCGCCCGTGAAACCACCACGCAGTCCACCAGCACCGCGCCGAGCAGCGTCAGGGTCGGCATCAGCGGGGTGTGGGCGCGCATCCCGCCCGCCTGGCCGGGCGAGGCGCTCATCAGCACGGTCGGTTTCCCGACCAGGCCGCCGGAGCCCACCAACCAGTCGATCGCGTTCTTCGTGACACCGGCCGGGCCGTGCGCGTACTCGGGAGTGGCGATCAGTACACCGTCCGCTCGGGCGGCGAGCTCCCGGAACTCGCGCACCGCATCGGGCCAGGCGGCCTCGTCGGTCTCGACATCCGGGTTGAACAGCGGCAGCCGTCCGGCCAGGTCCGCGCCGACCACCGACACCTCCGGTCGGACCCGCTCCGCCAGCCGCAGCAGCGCCGCGTTGTACGACCCCTGGCGCAGACTCCCGCAGACCCCCAGAACCACACGCTCGGTCATAGGCTCTCTGTTCCCCTCTCCTCGCTCAGCCGCCACACACCCGGCACCAACCAGAGCCTGTCCGCGGATCTTCCCAAGGCCGGAAAGCCCGGCAGTTTCGGGCTTGTGGGAGACAGGGAAGGAACCTAGCATCCAGCAATGCGCAACCCCTCCCCCCTTCCCGACCTCCTGACCGGCTGCCTGCTCGGCGGCGCCATCGGTGACGCCCTCGGCGCACCCGTCGAGGGCCTCGGGCTGGACCAGATCCGGGAGCGGTACGGCGGCGACGGCCTCACCGACTACGCGGAGGGCTCCTACGGGATCGGGGCGGTCACCGACGAGACCCAGCTGACCCTGCGCGTTGCCGAGGCGCTCGTCCGGGCCTCCATCCGGGAACGGTCGAAAGGGATCGGCGGGGCGGCCCCCGGGATCGTCCAGATGCTGTGCCTCGAATGGCTGAGCACCCAGGGAGTGGACATGCCCCCTCAGGGATCACACCACGGGTGGCCGTTCGGAAACACGGCCATGCACGCCCGGCGCGGACACAGCGCCGCGACCGTGGACGCGCTGCGGCGGGCCGCCGCGCGGCAGCGCCCGGGAGTCCCCTTGGGGACGGTGGCGGAACCGGTCAACAACTCCAAGGGGTGCGCCGCCGTGGTGCGTGCCGCCCCGTGCGGGTTCGGAACCGGGAGCATCGACAGCGCCTTCGGCATGGCCGAGCGGGTCGCGGCGCTGACGCACGGGCACCGGACCGCGCACCTGGCGGCGGGCGCGTTCTCGGCGACCGTGTGGGGGCTGGTCCGAGGCGCGCCCTTGGAGCAGGCACTGTCCGAGGGAAGAGGGGTCCTGGAGGACAGGGAGGGCCACGAAGAGGTCTCCAGAGCGTTGGACAAGGCGGTGTCGGTTGCGGCCCGGGGCGTCCCGACCGCCGCGGACCTCGCGGAGCTCGGCGACGGCTGGACCTCCGAGGAGGCTCTCGCCGTGGCGGTGTGCGTGGCCCTGCACGCCGACGGCCCGTACGCGGCGGAAGAAGGCGCCCAGGGCACACCGGCTACTGACCGCAGAGCCCTGCCGAAGGCCGGACGGCGTTCCCTGCTCCTGGCGGTCAACCACTCCGGGGACAGCGACTCCCTCGGGGCGCTGTGCGGGAACCTGATCGGCGCCCGGCACGGGGTACATGCCTTTCCGGGGCACTGGCAGTCCCAGCTGGAAGTGCGGGAGGTGGCGATCCGGTTGGCCGCCGACTGCGCGCTGGAGTACGCCCCCTGGCCGCCCGACGACTCGAATTTCGGCGGCGCACACCCGTCCTGGAGCCGGAGGCACTCAGCCTGAGCCCGTGCGGTGGACCCTCAACCGCCGGTGCGTTGGACTCTCAGCTGCCGGTGCGCTGGAGTTCGAGGAAGCGCTCCTCGGACCGGAAGCCCAGGGCCAGGTTGATGTCGAGCATGTGGCGGTTGTCCACCGCGTTCCAGGTACGCACCAGCGACCGGTCCGGGTACTCACCGGCCAGGCGTTCCAAGTTGTGGACCTTCAGCGCCATACCGAGTCGGCGGCCCCGGTGCTCCCCCACGACCAGGGTGTCTTCCTGGTAGGCCAGTCCCGGGACCGTGGGCAGGAAGAGGACGGTGAATCCGACGAGTTCGCCCGAAGGCGCCTCCGCGGCTGTGATCAGGGTGATCGTGCCCACCGCGGCGCGGCGCCCCTCCATGGCACGGACCCGCGCCACGTCCCAGAGCCCGGGGTCGACCCGCAGGTCTCCCACCGGCACGTCGCGCTCCATGACGGTGCGCAGGTGCGCGTAGGCCTCGACCAACTCGTCCGGGCAGTAACCAGTCCACTCCCGCAACCGGTAAGGGGCGGTGTCGGGCCGAAGGCCGTCCAAGAGGCCCGGCCCGACTGGTAGGTCCAAGGTCAGGGTGTCCTCTTCCTGGCCCACCTCGAACCCGTGCTTCGCGGCGAAGCGCGCACCCGGCCAGTCCTGCTCGGTACGCCCCCGAGGATGCGGCACCTCGGCCAACGCGACGGTGCGGTCCTCCTCAACCATCACCCGTTCGGCTTCCCCGAGGAGGCGGGTTCCCAACCCGCGGTTCCGGTGCTCAGGGGACACCGTGACGGTCACTTCCGCATGCCGCCGGTTCTCCTTCAGCGGAAGCTCCACCATCAGGGTGCCCACGATCCGATCGCCCTCCCACGCGGCGTACAACTGGAACCGCACGTCATCGCGGCCCAAGGTCACCATGCCGCGCAGGCCGTCCAGCGAGATGATCGCCCCGCCCTCTCGCTCGAACAGCCAGCCCGCGCGTTTGGCCCGGTACCAGTCAGTGAAAGCGTTGCCGTCATGCGGGTCGATCCGGCTGATCATGCGCGAATTCCTCCGTGGGTGTCAGGGCCACGCAGTGGGGCCATTGGCATACGGCCGGGCCCGAGCCACGTGGTGGGACCAAAGGCATGCGGCCAGGCCCGGGACCAGAGCCACCAGCATGCCCATGCCGGCATCCCCGCGGCCACAGGTTTTCCAGCAGCAACGGCTTCTCAGCATCATCGGTCTTTTCGACGGCTCCGGGTTCCCGGGATCGCCAGAAACCGCGAGGTGTCCGACTATGGGACAGACTAAAACTTTCATCGCCCCCGCGCTTTCCACCGTTATTTGACCCCACACCTTCAGGAGTGCTCTTTAGTGACTGGGGTCACCTGCGCGGGTGGCGTGGGGCTGTCTTCCGGGCTGGGGTGTCCTCCTTTCCCGCCGCAAAATTGTGGCCGTCTCCGCTACGCGCCTCAAGGTCGTCGCCATCGAGCGCTTCGCGCGTCAACGGCGCTCCACCTTGACCCGCTTCGCTGCGACGGCGGGTTGGCGGCTATCGGGAAAGGGGGACGGGTGGTCGAGGCCCGTGGCGAATTCGGGCTCCGCCCGAAAACGGATTCTGTCGGCCTGGCGGCCGATCCCTGCCACTCCACCGGAGCGTTGACGCCTGGCGGTGTCGCGGCCGGTCACGGTGTGCGGCGAACCCCGAACAGCACGGCCTGCGGCCGGTGGTCCACGCCGCCGGAGCGTTGACGGGTCGGGTGTCGCGGCCGGTCAATGTGTGAGGCGAGCCCCTCCCGGTGGGCCTTTTCCCGATGATCTTGCTACCAGAGTCAATTTCGGCGCCGAGATTGCTACTAGTAGCAAGATCATTCCCACGAAGACCTGAATTTGCCCACTTTGCCCAAGAATGCGAACAGGAGGCGGGAGCTCCTTTCATGGAAGGCTTCTCTTTGGGGGTGGAAAGGGCGATGCAGGGTGGTCGGGTAAGTGTTTTATCACCCCCAGGTTAGGTCCTTTATTCGCCTTTCTTGGTATCCTTAGGGTATGACTTCTTCTTTCGGGCAGTGCGGGAACACGGCGGGAAACACCCCCGCCGTGGCCGCCATGGGTGCTGCCCGGGAAAAGATCGCCTCGGAGATGGCGGAGGTGCCCCCGGCGGGTGCGGCCGGTGAGGTCCTGGATGTGATTTCTCAGGTGTTCGAGGACTTCGACCGGGCCCAGCTTTCGATACTGCTCCGGTTGGCGCAGCTGGAGGCGGCCGGGACCCTGTTGGAGGCGGGTGGGCAGAGGTCGGTGCAGAACTGGCTGATCCACTCGGTGGGGATGGCCCCCGTTGAGGCCAACGGGCGCGCCCAGCTGGCGCGGCG
>NZ_BAAGZJ010000117.1:0-20613 GCF_054778635.1 Nocardiopsis nanhaiensis | reverse complement strand
GGTGGCGGCCGCGGGGCGGCCGGTCGCGGCGGCGGTGGCGGCCGCGGCGGTCGGCGCTGATCCCGACGGGGAGGGACCGCCAGTGCGGCAACTGTCCGCATCTGGCCTGATAACAGACGCTGTGTAGGGGTTTGGCGCCGTACAATCCGAAACATGGAGTCCCCCAGTCCCGACCCCCACTCCGGTATCACGCTGCACGGGCGAGTGGTCGTCGGCGCGCGTATCGGCGGCGACGGTTCGGTTTCCGTGTACACCGGGCGAGACAACGTCACGGGCCAGCCCGTCACCGTGACTCTGCTCGACCCGCGTATGGCGGCCGACCAAACCACCGCCCACGCCTTCCTCGGGCGTGTCCAAGCCCTGGCGGGGATCTCCGCGCCCAACCTGGTCCGCGTCCTGGGCGACGGACGGGACGGTGACCACGTGTACGTGGTTACCGAGGACACGCCGGGGGAGACCCTCGCCGACGTGCTTGGCGGCGGTGACCAGGGCCTTCGCTACAGCCCGCACATGGCGCTCTCGATCATCGCCGATGTGCTCGCCGCGCTGCGGGAGACCCATGACGAAGGGGTGGTCCACGGTGCCCTGACCCCGGACGACGTGGTCCTGGACGATGACGGCGGGGTGACCGTCACCGGTCTGCAGCTGTTCGACATCGATGAACTGACCCCGCGCACCGACGTGCACGCGGTGGGGACACTCCTGTACACGCTGATGACGGGCATCCTCGACATCGAGGAGGGGGCGTCCCTGCGTCCGTCGGCCGTGGTCCCCGGCCTGCCGCCGGACCTGGACATGCTGGTCGCCAACGCCACCGAACCGAACCCCCGGTACCGTCCGCGGGACGCCGGCCAGTACCTCAACCTGGTGGAACAGGTCCTGAGATCGTTGCCCCAGCCCTCGGACGAACGCCGCGAAACCCAGCCGATCCCCGTGGTCGGTGCGGTGGCCGCAGCCGAACCCCCCTCCCACGGCCCAGACCCGGACGGCGCCGACGGGGGCGGCACCCCGCTGTGGCGGCGGCGTACGCCGATCCTGGTGGTGGCCGGGGTACTGGTGCTGACCCTCTTCGCGGCCGGGTGGGCCCTGGTCTCCGACGAGTCCGAGGAACTCCCCGACCTCGGGGGGTTCTCCCCGCAGACGGCCGAGGCCGAACTGGCCGCCCTCGACCTCGAGCTCACCTACACCTACGAGGACGCCTACAGCGACGAGACCGAACCCGGCGAGATCGCCGGGACCGACCCCGCGGCCGGAACCGAGCTGGAGGGCGGCGAGGAGATCCTGCTGTCGGTCTCGGTCGGAGCCCAGCACGTCGAGATCCCTGACGTGGTGGGCGGTACCGAGAACGAGGCACTCGAAACCCTCCGCGAGGCCGGCTTCACCGACGTCGAGGTGGAGCAGGAGCACTCCGCCGACGAGGAGCCGGGCACGGTGCTGTCCTCAGAACCCGAGGTGGGCGAGGAGGGAGACCGTGAGGAGCCGGTGACCATCCAGGTCAGCGAGGGCGTCATCGTGCCCGACCTCATCGGTATGGGTCAGGCCGAGGCTGCCGAGGCACTGGAGGGCCTGGACCTCTCCTACTCCGTTGCGGAGGCTTCCAGCGACACCGTCGCGGAGGGGGCGGTCAGCGGCCAGGACCCCGAACCCGGTGCCATCGTGCCCGAGGACGGCGCGGTCACGCTCACCGTCTCCACCGGCCCCGAGGAAGAAGAGGAGGAGCCGGAGGACGACGATGACGACGACAGCGAAGAGGGCGACGAGGGCCGGGAGGATCCGGGCGACGACTGCTCCGGGGACGCCTGGAGCCCGCGGAAGGTCTACGACGACGGCGACGTCGTCCACTACGAGGGCCGCGAGTACGAGGCCCGCTGGTGGATCCAGGGCCTTCCCCCGGACGCCGGCGAGGAGTGGGGCGCCTGGTCCGACCGAGGCCCCTGCTGACCGGCGGGCTTGCTCCGTGGTGGCAGCGAGCGCGGAATGATCCGAAAAACGGGGCCTAGCGTGCCCGGCGCTCCGGGACGAAGTCCGCGAGGTGGTCGCGGGCCCATTCCCGGAAGGTCAGCGCCGGTCGTCCGAGTACGCGGGGCACGTCCTCGGAGACGGGTTCGGGGACGTTCGGGCCGCTGGACCAGTGCTCGATGATCTGGTCGGCGAAGTCCTCGCCGACCTGCGCGGCCAGCTCCGCGCGGGCTTCGTCCAACGGCTGTTCCTCCCAGACGGCGGCCTGGCCGGTCTCCTCGCCCAAGACGCGTACCTGGTCGACCTGGCTGATCACCTCGGGTCCGGTGACCACGTAGGTCCGGCCCGCGTGCCCGTCGTCCACCAGCGCCCGAACCGCCACTTCGGCCACGTCCCGCTCATGCACCAGCGAGCGCGTCGCGCCGCCGAACGGCGCACGGACCACACCCCGGTGTACCTGGTCGGCCCAGGCCAGCGCGTTCACGGCCAGTCCCGTCACCCGGAGGAAGGTCCATTCGCGGACCGACCCCCGCACCGCCCGCTCCACGCTGCCCCAGACCCCGCCTTCCTCTTCGGCGGCGCTGGTCGCGGACAGGTAGACCACGCGGTCGACGTGCTCGCCGAGTGCCTGGGTGACGGCGGCTGCTCCCTCCGCTGCGTCATCGGTGCCGGGCCACACGAGGTACACGGCAGCCGCCCCCTGAGCGGCCGCGGCCACGTCCTCCGGCCGGGTGGTGTCACCCGGGATCACGTCCACACCTTCGGGGAGCCCGGCCCGCGCCGGATCCCTGGTGAGTGCTCGGACGGAGCGACCCTCGTCGAGTAGTCGCGCCACCACGTGGCGTCCGGTGTTGCCCGTGGCTCCGGTGACCAGAATCGGCTGTGTCATCGTCTGTCCTCTCTGAAGAGTGCCGAGGTCCGTCCCCGGCGTGGCTCCTTCACGGCGCTTGGGACACAGCCAACTTCCTCAACTAATGTTGAGGTCAACCCCCGAAAAGTGTTCACATCGTCGGCCGCTCACGCAACGACCGCTTGTTGCGCTGAGCACTGACCACATATGGACATGTCGACACTGATCCCGTGTCAGGTCAGTAGGGTTCACTGCGTGTTCCCCCAGAAACCCGCACCTCAGTCCCCCTGCCCGAGTCGTCGCGCATCCGTGGGTGCCGCACTGATCGCCGTCGTGTTCGCCGCGACCGCCTGCTCGGGCGCCCCGGACTCCGACGGGGTCGAACCCGGGCTGATCCCCGAGATGGCCGTCGAGGCCCAGATCCACCCGGACGGCACCATGGACGTCCAGGAGACGGTCACCTACGACTTCGGCCCCGAACCGAGCCCCGGTCTGTTCCGGGCTCTGCCGGTGCTCCTCGACAGCGGTCCGATCCGGGACACGGCCATGTCCGTCACCGATGTGGCGGCGGACAGCCCCACCGGAGCCGACACCACCATCGAACGCGCCGAACGCGTCGAGGACGAGTTCCTGATCCTGATCGGGGACTCCTCCGAGGAAGTGACCGGGGAACACACCTACGCCATCTCCTACACGGTCGACGGAGCGCTGGAGGAGCGGTCCTTCACCACGGACCTCGGCTGGGGCTTCGTGGAAGGCTGGGGCGTACCCATCGAGGAAGTGTCCATCGAGGTCGAAGCACCAGCCATCGACGAGGCCTCGTGCCAGCTGGGAACCAGCGTCGGCGGGTGCGAGGAGGTGGAGCACACCGACAGCACCGTCAGCGTCCAGCACGAGCGGCTGTCCAGGAACATGGCACTGAGCCTGCTCGTGGCGATGCCGAACGACTCGGTCACCGTCAACGAGCCCCAGCCGACCCTGCGCCACGGGTGGGCGCCGTCCGTTCCCTCCCTGGCGATCGCCGCCACGGTCCTGGTCCTGGCCGCCCTGCTCTTCGCCATCCGGATCCGGCGCGACCGCGAACGGCGGAGCAAGTTCGGCGACAAGGTGCCCGAAGGGCTGACCCCGGGGGGCGCCGGTTACCTGTTCGGCAACCGGAGTCTGAAGCCCCTCCTAGTCCTCGCCATGCTCATCGACCTTGAGGAGCGGGGGCTGGTCAAGGCCCGACCCGACAAGGAGAACCCGGACAACTGGCTGTTCTCCCTGCAAGTGGGCAAGCAGAGCCGCAAGCTCAACCTGGCCGAGCGCTCACTTGTCTCCCGGGGTTTCACCAAGCGGGGCAACGCCAGGCTCACCGGTCTGCGATCCCGGCTCACCCCCCGTCGCCAGGCCAGGATCTCCCTGGGGCTCGAATACGAGCTCCGCCGGTTCGGCCTCACCAACCCCTGGTTGGGCCCGCGCAGGCTGCTGCTCCTCCTCCCGTTCCTCTGTGTCCCCCTGGTGGGGGTCGCTGTCGACTCCTCCATCCTGCCGTTCTCCGGGTTCTACCTCGTTCTCGTGGCGGCCGCCGTGTACGGAGCCAGCCACCTGTGGAACTTCGGGGTGAGCATCCGGACCGCCCGCGGCCAGCACCTGTACGACCGGCTCAAGCGGATGCACCGCGACACCGTCCGGGGCGGTCCCCTGTCGGTCGCCGACCAGCCCGCATGGAGCGCCGCACTGGGTGTGCCCAACGAGGTCCTCGGTCTCGCGTCCGGCCTCATGGACTTCAAGGAGGAGCACGCGAACCGGGGCGGCGATGACCGGGGCTACTGGTACGGCCGGGGTGAGTCCAGGCGGGGCGGTGGCCGCAGTGGCGGCGGACGCGGCGGTGGCCGCGGTGGTCGTGGGGGCGGGGGCCGTTCGAGCGGCGGTCGCGGGGGCCGCCGCTAGGGCGGCATCCCGTTGTTCCGTGCGCGCTGTACGGGTAGCCGGTGGAGACACCGGTTCCGGGGCGAATGTATGCCCCGGCTACATGTGAAACGGATCACTCCAGATTTACCTTCGGGTTGGCACCCCATCCCCCAGCACGGGCGGTTGCGTCGCACTAGAGGCGGGTGCCGACTGGAGGAAGAATGCACAAGACCCCCCTGGCCGCGGGAACGCTCGCGGCCGTGCTCGCCCTGACCGCATGCGGAAGCCCGGAGGAAGCCGCCGAAGGGGACGGCGAAACCGTCAAGGTCGGCATCGTCTACTCCGCGAGCGGACCGCTGGCCACGTACGGAGAGCAGTACCGGCAGGGTTTCGAGGCCGGACTCGACCACGCCACCGGCGGGTCCATGGAGGTCGGCGGGCGCCCCGTCGACGTCAGCTACATGGACGACGCGGGAGAGCCCACGAACGCGGTCTCCGCCACCCGCGAACTCGTCGGTGAGGGCCACGACATCATCGCGGGGTCCACCGCCTCCGGGATCGCCGTCCAGGTCGCCCCGCTCGCGGAGCAGAACGACATCCTCTTCATCTCCGGGGCCGCCGCCACCGACGCCGTCACCGGCATCAACGACCACACCTTCCGGTCCGGCCGCCAGACCTACCAGGACATCCTCACCGCGAGTACGTTCATGGACGACCCCGACGGCTCCGACGTGGTCGTCTTCGCCCAGCAGAACGCCTTCGGCCAGGACAACGTCGACGCTGTCACATCGGTCCTGGGAGACGCGGGTGCCAACGTGGACGAGGTCCTCGCCCCGCCGGAGACCACCGACCTCACCCCCTTCGCCGAACAGGTCAACCAGGCCGACCCCGACCTCGTCTTCGTGGCCTGGGCCGGTGAGACCGCCTCCGCCATGTGGCAGGCCCTGGACCAGCAGGGCACCCTCGACTCCACCGAGGTCGTCACCGGGCTGGACATCAAGCCCTCGTACTCCGTCTTCGGTGCCGCGGGCGACCGCATCTCCTTCCTCTCCCACTACTTCGACGGGGCCGCCGACACCGAGACGGCCGAGATCATGCGGGAGACGGTCGAGACCGACGGGGGAGAGGTCGACCTCTTCACCCCCGACGGTTTCACCGCGGCCCAGATGGTCGTGCACGCGGCCAGCGAGGGGGACGAGACCCAGGACCGGATCGACGCGCTCTCCGGCTGGACCTTCGACGGCGTCAAGGGCGAACTGCACGTCCGGCCGGAGGACCACGCCCTCATCCAGCCCATGTACCAGGTCGAGCTGGTCGGTGAGGGCGACGACGCCCATCCGGAACTCGTCGCGGAGATCCCGGCAGCGGACGTCGAGCCCTCGGTCGCGGAGTAGCCATGGACACCGAAACCACCGCGTCGGCGGGCCCTGCCCCGGAATCCCCTGCCTCCGAATCCCCGGCCTCGGGGCCGCCCCAGGCGGTCCTCGCCCTCGAACACCTCAGCTGGTCGGTGGGCGGCGCCGTCATCGTCGACGACATCGACATGGCCGTCGCGGAGGGGGAGTTCGTCGCGCTCATCGGCCCCAACGGCGCGGGCAAGACATCCCTCTTCAACCTGGTCTCCGGCCTCACCAAACCCACCGCCGGGACCGTCTCCCTCGGCGGGACCGACGTCACCCGCTACCCGCCCTACCGCCGGGCCCAACTGGGCATGGGCCGGACCTTCCAGACCTCCAGCGTCTTCGGTGACCTCACCGTGGGCGCCAATGTCGGGCTGGCCGTCCAGGCCCGCACGGGGGAGTCCCGCCGCTTCTGGCGGCTGGCCACCCCCGGAGGCGGCGCCGAAGCGACCCGTGTCATGGAGCTGGTCCGCCTCTCCCACCGGGTGGACGCCCTCGCGGGGGACCTCTCCCACGGCGACAAGCGCAAGCTCGAACTCGCCCTCCTCCTCGCCCGCGGTCCCCGGCTCATCCTCTTGGACGAACCCATGGCCGGGGTCAGCGCCGGGGAGATCGGCGAACTCACCACAGTCATCCAGGACGTGCACCGCGAACAGGGTTGCACGGTCCTCATGGTCGAACACCACATGGAGGTGCTCCTCGACATGGCCGACCGCCTGGCCGTGATGCACCACGGCGCACTCCTGGCCTTCACCGACCCGGACTCGGCGATGGCCGATCCCCAGGTCCAGGCCGCCTACCTCGGGGACGGCGCGTGAGCGCCGGGAAGCCGCTCCTGTCAGCGGCCGACCTCAACGTGTGGATCGAGGGCTCGCACATCCTCCAAGGGGTGTCCTTCGCGATGCCCGACCGGGGCGTGACCGCGGTGATGGGCCGCAACGGGGTCGGCAAGACCACCACCGTCAAGGCGCTGCTCGGCCTCGTACCGCGCAGCGGGCTGGTCGAGTTCGACGGAGTGGACATCACCGCGCATCCCACGCACGCCATCGTCACCAAGGGCATCGGTTACGTCCCCGAGGAGCGCGGCGTCTTCGCCGCTCTCACCGTCGCCGAGAACCTGAAGATCGCCGAACGCCGTCCCGGCAGGCCCCGCTACGACCTCGTGCACGACCTTTTCCCCGAACTGCAGTCCCGGGCCAACCAGACCGCGGGGACGCTCTCCGGGGGCCAACAGCAGATGCTCGCCATCGGCCGGGCCCTGCTCAACGACAACCGGCTCCTGATCGTGGACGAGCCCACCAAGGGCCTGGCCCCCCGGATCGTCCGCGAAGTCGCCGACGCGGTCGCCACCGCCGCCGAACGCGTACCGGTCCTGCTCGTGGAGCAGAACCTGGCACTCGTGCGCCGTGTGGCCGACCAAGCCGTGGTGGTCGACGCGGGCCGCGTCACCCACACCGGTCCGGCCGGTGCGTTCCTCGACGACGGCGACCGCGTCCGCGAACTCCTCGGTGTGGCCAGGACGGTTGCGGAGGAAACCGACACCGAACCAGCGGCCGGCTCGACGGTCGACGGCACGGCCAACCCCACGACGGGCGCCGCGGTCAGCCCCGCGACCGGAGCCGAAGCCGACGACAGGCAGGTGGACACCTCGTGAGTACCGTCGTTCTCCTCATCATCACCGGGCTCGGGCTGGGCGCCCTGTACTTCCTCATCGCCTCGGGCCTGTCCCTGATCTTCGGCCTGATGGACGTCCTCAACTTCGCGCACGGCGCCTTCCTGGCGATCGGCGCGTACGGCACCTGGTGGGCCGCGAACCACCTCCCGGGCGCGGGACCGGACGGGACCGGGTTCCTCCTCGCGGTGGTGTTCGGTGTCGCCGCCGGGACCCTCGCCGCCGTCCTGGTCGAGCTGTGCGTGATCCGCCCGCTGTACGGCAAGCACCGCGAGCAGATCCTCGCCACGGTCGGCCTGAGCCTGGCCGTCCCCGCGCTCATCCAGGCGATCTGGGGCGCGGACCCGCTCACCTTCCCCCGACCGGAGATGGTCTCGGGCACCCTCTCGTTCTTCGGGGTCAACGTCCCCACGGACCGGTACCTGCTCATCCTGGCCGCGGTCGCCGTGTTCGTCGCACTGTGGCTCTTCAACTCCCGCACCCGCTACGGGCTCATCGTCCGCGCCGGCGTGCAGGACCGCGCGATGGTCACCGCCCTCGGTATCGACGTGCGCAAGTCGTTCACCCTCGTGTTCGCGATCGGCGGGGCGGCCGCCGCCCTGGCCGGAGCCCTGGGCGGCCTCTACTTCGGAGTGGTCACGCCCACCCAGGGGATGTCGCTGCTCATCTTCGCGTTCATCGTGGTCGTGATCGGCGGGACGACATCGCTCACCGGATGCGCGATCGCGTCGGTGACGGTCGGCCTCATCCAGCAGTTCGCCAACTACTACACGGTCGCCGGACTGGGCGACATCGCCGTGGTCGCCGTCCTGGCCGTGGTCCTGCTCACCAAACAGGGCGGTCTGACCGCGAAGAAGTCCGCGGAGAGGGTGGCATGATGACCGACACAGACGTGGCCCCCAGCAAGGCCGCCGAGCCCGCCGGGCCGAATCCCCCGGTACGGCGGAACGTGCGCGAACGCCGCCCGCTCCCCTGGTGGGCCGTGCCGGCCGCCGTCCTCGCGGTGCTGCTGTCCCTGCCCTTCTCCACCCTCGACGTCCCCGGGGTGTTCGAGGGCGCCCTGAACAGCCCCTCCACCCTGCACCTGCTCGCGCTGTGCCTGGTGTTCGGCGGTCTGGCCACCAGCTACGACCTCCTCTACGGGCGGGTCGGCCTGCTGTCCTTCGGGCACGCCCTCTACTTCGCCTGCGGCGCCTACGCGGCTGCCCTCATGATGTCCGTGCTGGCGCTGCCCCTGCTGTGGTCGGCGGTCATCGCCGTGGTCACCGGGACCCTGCTCGCCCTGCTGCTCGGGGCCGTATCCCTGCGGGTCAACGGGATCGCGCTGGCCATGGTCACGCTCGCCTTCGCCGAGGCCGGTTCCATCCTCATCTCCCGTGACCCCGGCCGCTGGACCGGCGGCGAGGAGGGCCGATCGCTCAACACCGAGGCCGTCCCGGACGCCTTCGTCGGTGTGGTCAACACCGTCAACCTCTACTGGGTCGCGGTCGCCTACCTCGTGGTCGTCCTCGCCGTGGTGTGGTGGCTGGCCGCTTCGCCGGTGGGCCGGGTCTGGCAGGGCATCCGTGCGAACGAGCAGCGCGTCGCCGTGCTGGGCATCAACCCCTACCCCTACAAGCTGGCGGCCTTCACCGTCGGCGGCGGGCTGGCCTCCCTCGGCGGGGTCGCCTACCTCTTGGTGAACGGCGGGGTCACCCCCGTCATCACCACGGCCGAGTTCACCCTCACCCTCCTGGTGATGGTGGCGCTGGGCGGCGCGGGCACCCGGTGGGGGCCGTTCCTCGGGGCGGCCCTGTACACCTACGCCGAGCACCGCCTCCTCCAGGTGGACGGGGCCTTCGACGCCCTCCCCGCCTGGATCGCGGCCCCGCTGTCCCAACCCCTCTTCATCCTGGGCACGCTCTTCGTACTGATGGTGTTCTTCTTCCCCGGCGGCCTCGTGGCGCTGCCCGGGCGGATCAGGGCCGTGCTGCGGGAAAGGACGGCCCGGAGAAATAGACCCTCCCGCCAAGGCGGACCCGGTCCTGAGGGAGGACCGGCCCCTGCGGAAAGGAAGGACGACGCGGCATGACGGAACCCTCCCGAGCCGGCGGGGACGACCACCGCGTCCCCGTCGCCGGGGGCGACCTGGCGGTGGCGGCCTGGGGCTCCAGCCCCGGCCTCCCGGTCCTGGCCGTCCACGGCATCACCGCCAACGGGCTCTCCTTCGCCCGGGCGGCGCAGGAGCTCTCCGCACGCGGCGGCCCTCCCCTCATCGCCCCTGACCTGCGCGGCCGGGGGAGGAGCGCCGACCTGCCCGGCCCGTACGGGCTGGCCGCCCACGTCGACGACCTCGTCGCCGTACTCGACAGCCGCGGAGTACGGCGGACGGTCGTGATCGGACACTCGATGGGCGCTTTCGCCGCCAACCTCCTCGCCGTACGCCACCCCGACCGTGTGGCCGGGCTCCTCCTGGTGGACGGCGGCCACGGGCTCCCCGTCCCCCCGGACACCGACATCGACGCGGTCCTCGGCCCGGCCATGGCCCGGTTGCGGATGACCTTCGCCGGCCCTGACGCCTACCGCGCCTTCTGGCGGGACCACCCCGCCTTCAGGGGCCGGTGGAACACCTGGGTGGACGACTACGTACTGCGGGACCTGGTCGGCGCCGAGCCGCGGATGCGTTCGGCCTGCCACGAGGCGGCGGTTCGGGTCGACGGCGCACAGGTGCTCGCCGACGAGGAGGTCCTGGGCGCGATCCACCGGCTGCCGTGCCCCGCGCGCCTGCTGTGGGCCGCGCGCGGCCTCATGGACGAGAGCCCCGGCCTGTACACGGCCGAACGGCTCGCCGGGCTCCCCGAGAACATCGAGATCCTCGAACTCCCCGAGGACAACCACTACACGCCGCTGTTCTCCTCAACCGCCGCTCTGGTCGCCGAGCAGGTCCACGCCCTTGTCGAGGAGACCGTGCAGGTGGAGGGCGAGCTGTAGTTCCAGCGCGCGGTCGGGGTGCTGCCAGTCCGCCCCGATCAGCTGCCCGATCCGCTCCAGGCGCTGCGCCACGGTGTTCACGTGGATGTGCAGGTCGTCCTTGGCTCGGGACAGGTTTCCCCCGGCCGCGAAGTAGGCGCGCAGCGTCTCCACCAGCAGGGTGCCGCGTTTGGCGTCGTACTCCAGCAGCGGTCCGAGAGCGGCGGAGACGAAGCCGGGCACGTCCCGGTCGTGGCTCAACAGGAGCCCGGAGAACCCCAGGTCCTCGGCGGTGGCCGCGTCACCGTCCCGGCCGAGCGCCCGCAATGTCTGTAGGCACCGGGTCGCCTCGGTGAACGCGCCCCGGAACGTGTCCAGGCCCTCGGTGGGCCCGGCCAGCCCGGCCGTCACCGGTCCGTTGGCGGCGGTGGACAGCTCAGCCGTCACCCTGCGGCCCACGTCGGACGGGGCCGAACCGGGCAGCGCCAGCACCAGCCGCCCGCCCCGGTTCGCGGCCAGGCCGCCGGTGGTCCCGGCCACGAAGGTCGCCGCTGACCGCAACCGCTGCGGGTCTCCCCCGGGTGCCTCGGCCACCACCAGCACGTGCGGGGCGTCCAGGTCGGCGTGCAGCAGCGCGGCCCGCTGCCGCAGGGACACCGGGTCGCGCGCGGGCACCTCCAACAGCTCGTTGAGCAGGTCGCCGCGGATCCGGTGCTCAGTCTCGCTCACCGAACGGCGGATGAGCAGTCGCAGGGCGGTCACCATCGCCGCTCGCTCGAGTACCCGCTGATCGGTACTGTCCAGCTCCACCCCGCGCAGCACGAGCGTTCCCAGCGGCTCGGTGCCCGCCGCGGCCACGGCCACCCAAGCACCGCCCACCGCGACGGCCCGTCCGCTGGCCAGCGAGGAGCGCACCGCCCCGGAGAGTCCGGGGTCGCCCGCGTCCAGCGGGTCACCACCCGGTGAGGACTCCCCCAGGTCACCCTCGGGCGAGGCGGTCACGGACACGTCCGAGGTGCGGTCGTGGATGCACACCGAACCGCCCAGCACCTCCGCGATCGCGCCCGCCACCTCGTGCACGCCGCCTCCGCCCAGCACCAGGTCGGTGAATCGGTCGTGCGCGTCCGCGGACCGTTCCACCGATGCGGTGTGCCGCTGCAGGCGTTCGTTGACGGTGTGCAGCTCGTCCAGGGCCCGCCGGGTGTCGTCGATGAGGTTCGCGTTGTCGATCGCGATCGCCGCGTGCGTGGCCAGCGACGACAGCAGCGCCACCTCCGAGTGGGAGAAGGGGCGCTCTCGGCGGTTCGCGGCGAACAGCACCCCCACACCGCGCCCGTTCATCTTCAGCGGCACGCCGAGGATCGCGACCAGGCCCTCCTCCCGGACGGCGTGGTCGATGTTGTCCGCGTGCTCGAACCTCGGGTCCGTGAAGTAGTTGGCGGTCACGTACGGCAGTGACGTGCTCGCCACCAGGCCGCCCAGACCCTTGCCCGGTGCCAGCCGCAGGCGTTGGAACGTCGCGGAGACGGACCCCGAGGTCACTCGCATGTAGGTGTCTCCCGCCTCACCGTCGCTCAGCGTCAGGTAGGCGACGTCGGTTCCCAGCAGGTGTCGCGCCCGTTCCACGATCGCTTCGAGCACCTGGTCCAGGCTGCGCATCCCCGCCAGGTCGTTGGCGGTCTCGAACAGTGCGCTCAGCTCGGACTCGCGCCGCTGGCGGTCCTGCAACACCGAACGCACCCGCAGCGCGGCCAGCTTGGCGCTTTCCAGCGAGGCGACCGTCTCCGCGTCGGAACCGTCCGCACGCGCGCGCAGCACCGGCCGCTCGTACTCGACGGCCGGTGCGTCGCGCAGCAGCAGTTCCAAGAAGAACGCCTGTGGTCCGGCGCTCGCGGCGCCGTCTCCGCCGTGGGGATCCGGGGTGCTGTTCAGCTCGAACTCCAAGCTCCGTCGATGGGCAGCGATGCGCCGTTGACGAACGACGCGTCGTCACGGCACAGGTAGGCGACCATCTCGGCCACCTCGGAGGGTTCGATCAGCCGTTTCACCGGGCTGCGGGCCAACAGCACCTCCGACACCACCCGCTCCTCGGGGATGCCGTGCGCCTCGGCCTGGTCCGCGATCTGTTTCTCCACGAGGGCGGTCCGCACGTAGCCCGGGTTCACACAGTTGGACGTGACTCCGTGTGCGGCACCCTCCAGGGCGACCACCTTTGAGAAGCCCTCCAGTCCGTGCTTGGCCGTCACGTACGCCGACTTGTAGGCGGAGGCACGCAGCCCGTGCACGGAGGAGATGTTGACGATCCGGCCCCAGCCGTGCTCGTACATGTGGGGCAGGGCCCCGCGCACCACGCGGAACGGTGACTCGACCATGAGTCGAAGGATGAGGGAGAAGCGCTCCGGAGGGAAGTCCTCGACGGCGGCCACCGTCTGCACCCCGGCGTTGTTGACCACGATGTCCGCGCCCCGGGCCGCCTCTTCGGCCGCGTCCAGGTCGGTCAGGTCCAGCTCGACCGCCTCGCCGATGCCCCGGTCGGCGAGTTCGGTGAGTGTCCCGCGGTCGATGTCGGCCAGGCGTACGGTGGCGCCGGCCGCGGACAGGCGTAGGGCGCACGCGCGGCCGATGCCTCCGGCGGCGCCGGTCACCAGTGCGGTCCGTCCACTCAGATCGACGTGGGCGGCGTGGGGTGCGGGGTCGGCGCCGGGGCTGGTGCGGGGGGCCTGCCGATCCGCGTCCGACAGGAACTCATGCGTCGTCATGGCAGCAACCTAGGCCGGGTCCGGCGACCGCGGGATAGGGCGCGTGGACACACAACCAGGACAGTGCATGTGGTGATCGCCCATGAGCGGAGGTGCGGCTGTGGAGTTCCCACGGGCCAAGGGTATGTGATCGGGGTCTCATGCACATAGTGCGCAGATCACCCTGAACCTAGGCTTCCGGTACCGGTTCGGCCGAACCCCCGCTCACCGCTCGACCCCCCGGAGCCGCACCATGCACTCCCCCGCACCGAACCACGTCACACAAGCACGATCATCCCTGCTCGCCCTGGCCTCCGTACTCCTCATGGCCGCCACGGTCCTGGCGGCCGCACCGGAGCGGGCCTCAGCCGCCGAGCTCGCCCCGGTGCCCTCGTTCGGCGACGACCCCGGCAACCTCGCCATGTACGAGTACGTTCCCGACGGCCTCCCCGACGGAGCACCGCTGGTCGTGCTCCTCCACGGCTGCGGCCAGGACGCCGCCGACTACCACCAGCACTCCGGATGGGCCGAGCAGGCGGAGGGGGTGGGGCTCGGCCTCGTCTACGCGGAGCAGAACAGCGCCAACAACGCCAGCCAGTGCTTCAACTGGTTCGAGTCGGCCGACGTCGCCCGGGGATCGGGTGAGGCCCAGTCGGTGGCGTCGATGGTGGAGCACGCCGTCACCGAACACGGGCTGGACGCCGACAGCGTGTACGTCTCGGGCCTGTCCGCCGGCGGTGCCATGGCCGGGGAACTCCTCGCCGCCTATCCCGACCTCTTCGCCGGGGGCAGCGTCGTCGCGGGCATCCCGGTGGGCTGCGCCGACGGCATGGTCGACGCCTTCACCTGTATGAACCCCGGCAAGGACCGGACGCCTGAGCAGTGGGGCGACGAGGTCCGGGACAAGCTCCCCGACGGTGCCGAACTGCCGCGGGTGGCGGTCTGGCACGGAACCGCCGACTTCACCGTCGCCCCCGCGAACGGTGACGCCGGCGTGAGCCAGTGGGTCGACGTCTGGGGTCTGCCCACCACACCGGACAGCACGGAGGAGCTACCCGGGCCCACCACGGCCGAGTACTACGGGGGCAGCGGCCAGGACGCCGAGGTCGCCCACTTCTCGGTCGAGGGCATGGGGCACGGGACCCCCGTCGACCCGGCCTCCGGCTGCGGGACCGCGGGCGCCTATTTCCTCGACACGGTCTGCTCCACCGGCCACACCGCCGAGTTCTGGGGGATCAGCTGAGGTCGGTACCCCCGCCCGTGCCCCCAGCCCATGCCACCGGGGAGCCCTTCGGTCCCTAGAAGCACTCCTTGTCCCGTGCCAGGTCACCGAAGTGGGCGACCGTGGCCCCCAAGGCGAAGTGCGCGGCCTGGTGCTCGGTCATGGGGACGATCCCGGTGGGGAACTGCACCCTGAACGGGAAATCGTCCTCCGGGCGGATCCGAAAGTCGTCGATCACCCCCTGCGACAAGAGCAGGGTCAGGGCCTCGCGAACGTGGCCGGTGCGATGGTCTGACGCCCAGATCGACATGTAACCACGGTAAACCGAAAAGCACCGGAAAAGCCTGTGCGGGCGGGAAAAGCGGCCCGCCCGTACGGTTTCCCCTCCTCCGGCTCCAGGAGACAGGTACGCTCCCGCATCAGTTCTCCTCGTCCACCCGGGCCTCACCCGCGAGGACATGGGCGGTCAGGCGGCGCAGGGCGAGCCTGGTCGATTCGAACTCGTCATCGGGCAGGTCGATGACCCTGCCGATGGCCTCGGGGATACCGCGGGCGCGTGCCCGCAGCGCCGCACCCTCTTCGGTGGGACGGACCCGCACCGAGCGCTCGTCCTGGGGGTCCCGGTCCCGGCGGAGGAGGCCGTTGGCCTCGAGGCGCTTGAGCAGGGGAGTGAGTGTGCCGTAGTCGAGTTGCAGTACCGCGCCGACCTCCTTGACCGAACATCCGCCGCGTTCCCACAAGAGCATCATCACGAGATACTGCGGGTAGGTCAGGCCGAGCGGATCCAGCAGCGGACGGTAGAGGTTCGTGACAGCACGCGAGGCCGCGTACAGCGCGAAGCACATCTGCTCGTCGACTGGCGGGAGCTCGAAGTCGTCTGCGGGGGCAGGGGCGGGGTCGTGCATCGCACAACATCGTAGTAACCGCATACCCGATGTCAAAGCCCACAATTACCTTGTGTACGAGTGAAATAGGGGAATCTCGACCAATGGTCTCGAAACCCGAACCCCGGGTGTGAACTCCGGATACGCGCAACGGCGCCGCCGCGGACCGCGCCGACGCCGCTACTCCCCCGCCCAGCTCCGCTAATCCTGTTGCTGCTTCGAGGCGCTGTCCGGCAGCCGCCGCTTGACCACCTTCCCGGTGGCATTGCGGGGGAGCTCCTCCAGCACCACCACGTCCCGCGGCACCGAGAACCGGCCCAGCATCTCGCGCACGTGCATGCGCACTTCGTTCGGGTCGACGCGGGAACCCTCGTAAGGCACCACGTAGGCCGCGAACCGCTGCCCGAACTCCTCGTCCGGAACCCCCGTCACCACGACCTCCCGCACCGCGGGCATCGTCACGATGGCCTCCTCCACCGGGCGCGGAAAGGCGTTCTCACCGCCCGAAACGATCATGTCGTCGTCCCGCCCCGCCACGTGCAGCAACCCGTGACCGTCCACGTAACCCCGGTCACCGGTCTCCATCAGGTCGCCCGCGACCCGTTTGCTCTTGCCGTTCGTGTAGCCGTCGAACAGCATCTCGTTGCCGACGAAGATGGCACCCTTGCTCCCCTGCGGGACCTCCTCGCCCTTCTCGTCGAGCACCGAGATCCGGGTCCCCAACGGAGGCCGACCCGCGGTCGTCGGGGCCAGCCGCAGATCCTCCGGCGTCGCGATGGTCGCCCACGACACCTCGGTCGACCCGTACAGGTTGTAGATGACGTCCCCGAACGTGTCCATGAAGTCGCTGATCAGCTGGGGGCTCATCGCCGAGCCGCTGCACGCCACGATCCTCAGCGACGAGGTGTCGTACTTCTCCCGCGTCGACTTCGGCAGGTCCATGATCCGCCGCAGCATCACCGGCACCACGAACAGTGCCGTGCAACGCTGCTCCTGGATCGTTCGCAGCACGTCCTCCGGTTCGAAAACGCGACGCATCACCAGTGTCGCCCGCATCGACATGCCCAGCTGGACCCCGGCCAGCCCCCACGTGTGGAAGACCGGCGCCGACACCAGGATCCGGTCCTTCGAACTCAGCGGGATCCGGGACAGGACCGAAGCCGCGTCCTGCGGCCCCTTCGGCGTGGGGCGGCGAGCGCCCTTGGGGGTGCCAGTGGTCCCCGAGGTCAGGACGATCAGCCGACCCGGCTTCTCCGGCGGGGCCGGATCCGTCTCCGTCGACTCCTTAGCCTCGGTCGGGATACGGGGTCCGGGGATGCTGGTCTCGCCCCACGACGTGATCCGCGGAATGTCCGGGGGGAGTTCCTTGTACAGCTCCTCGAACTCGGAGTCCGCGATCAGCAGCGACACCTCGTTCCTGCGCACCACGTCCGCGAGCGGGCCGACGGCCAGGCCGGTGTTCAACAGGACAGCGTCGGCTCCCAGGCGGCCGCAGGCCACGGCGGACTGCACCAGCCCGCTGTGGTTGCGGCACAGGATGCCCACCCGGGCACCCTCCCGCACACCCATGCGGTGGAGTTCGCGGGCGAGCCGACGGCCGCGCAGGTTCATCTCTCCGAAGGTCGTGGCCCCGGCGTCGTCGATCACCGAGACCCGGTGCGGAACGCGCTCACCGGCAGCGGCGTAGCCGCCCGCGATGGTCGCACCCCATGTCTTGAGCGCACGCAGTTGGCGGGCGATCTTGTCAGGACGGCCGGGTGACAGGACACCGGCCTTCACGAGTACTCTCACGACCTTGAGCGTGTGTCGCAGTTTCGACGGTGCGGGCGGGCTGCTGACTTGGGACGCCATGGAGTCTCCGATGGGGGCAGGGACGGGCGAAGCGGTCCGCGCCTTCCGGAGAGCCTTCGCCTCATGACTCGCCGGAGTACTGCGACCGTAGGCGACAGGGCCCGGGAGTTTCTCCGTCATCGGGTGAGTGACTACCCGCGCGTAGTTGTCACCCGGGGACGCAACAAGGGGGCGGGCCGGACCGGCTCGACACGTGCGCGGCCCGGCCCCGGATTCAGGTCACTTCCCTAGTCGCTCACCGTGATCGGGGCGTCCGGGTCGTCGGCGTTGGTCACCTCGTAGGTGGCGGTGAAGCCCGCCTCGTCGGTGTCGGGGCAGCCGACACCGCCCTCCACGTCGACCGGCGCCGTGGTGTCGAAGTCGAGCGTCGATGCCGGGTCCCCGTTGGTCCAGGTCCCGTCGATCTCCTCGTCGGTGTCGGGGCTGACCGTCGCGGTGCAGCTTGCCAGTCCGGACGTCTCCACCACGATGCCCGCGGCGGGGACGACCATGGTGCCGACGGAAGGGGATCCGCCCTGCATCGTCATGTCCCACACGTCGTCGCTGACGGTGACGGTTGCGTCGACCAGGGCGACATCGGTCGTGCAGTCCGCGAAGTTCGGGGCGTTGATGGGCCCGCCGACCGGGCCGTCCGGGTTGTGGTTGTCAGGCTCGTCGGGAACCAGGTTGTTGCCGTCGCCGGGGGACGTCACCGAGGTCGAGCAGGTGATCGTGACGTCCCCGGCGGTGAAGACGGCGTCGCCGGAGAGCACGGCCTCGAAAGCGGCACCCGCGGGCTCGACGGTGGTTGGCCCCTCCTGGCCGGCGAGCGCGGGGCCGCCCCAAGCCAGGACGAGGGCCCCGGCTGCGGCGACGGCGAGGCAGGAGCGGTTGCGGGATCTCGGTTGCGGAACCGACATGAGTACTCCTTGTGTGTGATGGCCGGACGGCATGCGAGAAGGCACGTCCGGCACGACTGGGTTCGTGTTCGCGCCGACGTAGGTAGACGTGACTTGCCTGGGGACAACCGGGAGCGCACGGGACGGAGCAGTGGAAACCGTGCGCCCCCGGCCGATCAGCGGCTCGGCCGGGAGGTCACACGTGTGCGGGGGTCAGGCCTCGGGCCGAGCGGTGGGCGGTAGCGGGGCGTCGTCGTCAGGTACCGGTCCGTCCTCGAGCTCCTGCGGCTGCGCCCGCCGGCGTCGGCCGCGGCGTTTGCGGGGCGGGCGCGCGACGGGTCGCCATGCGAAGGCGAGGCCGCCCCCGGCCAGGGCCAGGAGTGTCCCGATGACGAGTCCGCCGAGGTTGGAGAGGATCAGTGCGCCCAGCGCGATGAAGCCGGCGAAGCTACCGGTGATCACGTGCTGGCTCGGGGTGAACCAGGTGACGAGGCCGAGGACGATCAGCATGCCGCTGAACAACAGGGTGGAGACGGCTCCGACACCGAGGTAGATCATCAACTCGACCGGTATCTGAGTAATCAGGACCATTTCGATACCGGCGAGGATCATCAGCAGGCCGCCCAGGAAGGGACGGCGCTTGCGCCACCGGGTCCAGCCGTTCCACACCCTGCGGGTTCGCCTTAGAAGCACTCGTCTTCTCCGAGGGCGACACCAAGGCTCAGATTATGGAGGTTGAACGTACCCGCGGATGCGGCACGGGCGGTCTGCTCCAGGTCTTCGACGTAAATGGTGTCGGACTGCATGCCGAACAGGTCGGTGTGGCCGCGGCCCTCGCCGAAGCCGTCAGGACCCTTGTCCAGGGTCGAGGCGTCCCGACCGATCTCCATATTGGTGAACTCGGCGTTGCCGTCCATCTGCTCCATGTCGATGACCAGGTCAGAAGCCTGGACAGGGGTACCTGCGTCTCCGGCGGTCAACATGAGTGAGACCGGACCGACCAGCGGGAACTCGGTGGTCAGCACCGACTGGCAGAGGCTGACGATCTCGGCCTCGTTGATGCCGGCTGTCGCGACCGGGACCGGTTCGTCGCGGACGGTCGCGTTGATCCAGCCGAACTGGGCGAAGCCCTCACCGGTCATCTCGTCGGCCGAGATCTTGAACTGCTGACCGGAGATACTGAACGACGCCGCGAGCGCACCGCTCGCCATCGCTACGAGAATGCCGCCGATGGCCGCTCCAGCGGGGATGGAGAAGAGGGCCAGGCGCTTCCAGCTGGTATGGCTCTCCGGAGTGTCCGAGGCGTCAGCGGAGGTGTCGGGCGCGTCGGGGGATGTGGTGACCATGCATGTCCTTCCATGGGTGCATGACCGCGCTGCGCCTGCCGTCCCCCCGAACATCCGGCACGCGGCCTGGACTGATTCCGTCCCGTGTGCGGGACGGACCAGAATCCGTTCCAGTAACGCTGAACATCATGTATCTGATGGCATGGAATTTCAAGACTTCCTGCGGAACTTTCCGTCCTTTATCTGCTATGCGTCGAAATGATCTTGTGTGCTGGCGTAAGCCCTCTGACGTGGGACAACAGAAGAGAGATGCCTGTTGTTCGGGGTGACGACGAGCGGCGCCGCTATTCGTTGTCAACGGATCAGTTTCGAGTCGGTCACGGATGGTTCCGCGGTGCAGTCCGCCGGGGTCCACCTTTGTCATCGCGGTGATGAATTCCGGGCGGTCCTTTCCTCAGTTGAATGAGTGGCGGGGGTGCGTGGGGCGGAGGGGGTCGATGGGCCCCGAAGGCGCAGAGGTCCCAGGGGTGGGTCGGAGGAAGGAAAGGAGACGGTGCACGGGGCGGCGGGTGAGGGCGACAGCGGTAGGCGAGAGAGCGGGAAGGAGGAACACGCGCTCCCGCGCGCGAGGCTGACGGGAGGGGCAGTTGACGGGGTGGGGAACCGGCGCGCCGGTTGCCCTCGCAGGGCGTAGTGGACCCGATAGGCCGCAGATGGCTAGGTGACCGGCGACACAGGCGTTTCGGTTTGCTTGGGGTGTCGGACGGGGGGTAATGTTTCCCAGGTCGCCGCGGGACGGTGAGCAACCCGCAAGGGTCGACTCGGAGCCGGGCCGCGATCACAGACACACTCTCTCCACTCAGCCGAGATGGTTCGGGCACTGCCCGGAGCATGTAAGCTCGGGGAGTTGCTTCAGACGCCGGGCGGAAACGCAGGGCGAAAGAAGCGAAACGGGCTTTACCCCGATCTTGGGTTTAGTGGAAACACTGCCGAAACCGCCGATTTGGCGGGGTGCGGAACACCTGATAAAG
>NZ_BAAGZJ010000116.1:0-20727 GCF_054778635.1 Nocardiopsis nanhaiensis | reverse complement strand
TCTGCTGCGGCGCCGGTGGTGCCCGCATGTGGATGGAGGAGCGGATCGGCAAGCGCATCAACACCGAGCGTGTGGACGAGGCGCTGACGACCAACCCGGACACCGTCTCCACCGCGTGCCCGTTCTGCCAGGTCATGCTCGGCGACGCGATCAACGAGAAGAAGTCCTCCGGTGAGGCCAAGGAGTCGCTCGAGGTCGTCGACGTCTCCCAGCTGCTGTTGCGTTCGGTCAATCCCGGTTAATCAGCGGGATTGAGCCACATGAACCCTGACAACACGAACGGTGTCCCCACGTGCAGAAAACAGACTGCCCGCGCACCAACGAGACCCCCAGGAGGGCAACCATGTTCGTCAACGACTACGAGTACGACGGCCGCACCGCAGTGGTCACCGGAGGCGGTGGCTCCGGAATGGGAGCTGCCGTCGTCGAGGGACTCGTGGAACTCGGGGCCGAGGTCCATGTCCTCGACCTCAAGGAGCCCTCGGTCAAGGTCGCCAGCCACCAAAACGCCGATTTGAAGGACCCCGACGCGATCGACAGCGCCCTGGCCGCGATAAGCGGACCAATCCACACCCTCTTCAACTGCGTGGGGGTGCCCGGCAACCACACCTCGCAGTTGGACACGATGCTCATCAACTACGCCGGGGTCCGCCACCTTACAGACCGCGTGACCGAGCGCATGCCCGACGGCGGCACCATCTCCACCGTCACCTCACAAGGCGGGGTCAGGTGGGCCGACCGTCTCGGGCCTTGGAAGGAGCTCGCCCAGACCGCCGACTACGCGGCGGCCAAGGCGTGGTTCGAAGCGAACCCTGACACTTACAGCTGGCACCCCTACTCAGCGTCGAAGGAAGCCTTGATCGTGTGGACCATGTGGTCGTCCACGATCCTGGCCAAGCGCGCCATCCGACAGAACGCCATCCTACCCGGCCCCACGGCTACGCCCATGTCCCCCGACTTCGTGGCCACGACCAGTGAAAGGTTCATGGACAACTATCCGATCGCCCTGGGACGACACCAGACCCCGCGCGAGCAGGCCGACGTGCTGCTCTTCCTCAACAGCGACCGTGCAGGCGCCATCACCGGCGCCCCCATCCTCACCGACGGCGGCGGCACCAGCGGTGTCACTACCGGTCAGCTCTCCGTTCCCGAGCTGTAGGAGACACCGATGAACCAGGCGAACCCCACCCACGAGCAGCGGCTCCTCATCGACGGGCGACTCCGCCCGGCCGAAAACGGTAAGACCCTCGACGTCCTCAACCCGGCCACCGGTCAGGTGGCGGGCGTGATGGCCGACGCCTCCCCCGCCGACGTCGAAGAGGCCATCGTCGCAGCGCGGCGCGCCTTCGACACCACCGATTGGAGTACCGACCACGCCTTCCGCCAGCGCTGCCTGCGCCAGCTGCATGACGCCATCGTCGAGGAGCAGGAAGAGCTGCGCGCCGAGCTGGTCACTGAGGTCGGCGCACCCGTGTCGACCACGTACACAGCCCAACTCGACTGGCCCCTCTCCGACGGACTGCTGTGGCCCGCGCAGGCGATTGAGTCCATCCCCTGGGTCTGGCGCAACGAGGACACCGAGCGCATGGGGACCATCAGCCACCGATGGGTACTCAAGGAGGCTATCGGGGTAGTGGCCGCCATCCTCCCCTGGAATTTTCCGTTCGAGATCCTCGTGAACAAGCTCGGCCCGTCCCTGGCCACTGGCAACACGGTGATCGTCAAAGCCGCATCCGAAACGCCATGGAACGCCGCTCGCGTCGGACGCCTCATCAAGGAACGAACTGATATTCCCGACGGCGTCGTCAACGTGCTCACCACACGCGAACGCGCGGGCGCCCAGAGACTGCTCAGCGACCCGTGCGTGGACATGGTCTCCTTCACCGGGTCCACAGCCACAGGACAGCTAGTCCTGGAGAAAAGCGCGTCTACCTTCAAGCGCACCCTGCTCGAACTGGGCGGCAAGAGCGCAAGCATCGTCCTGGACGACGCCGACCTGCAGACCGCTGTGTTCACTAACGCCGTGGCGGCCTGCATGCACGCGGGACAGGGGTGCGCACTACCCACCCGGATGCTGGTGCACCGCTCGCACTACGACGAGGCGGTCGCGGCGCTGGTGGCCTTCTTCACCGAAATCTCCTATGGGGACCCCACCGACCCATCCATCCTGATCGGGCCTATCGTCAGCGCCCGCCAGCGCGACCGCATCCTCGACCTGATCGAGACAGTGCGCACGGAGAAGAGCGGACGCATCCTGGTCGGCGGGCACGCGCCCACCAACCAGGGCGAAGGGTTCTTCGTGGAGCCCACCCTCATCGTCGACGTGGACAATACCTCCACCATCGCCCAGGAAGAGGTGTTCGGCCCAGTTCTGGCCGTCACTCCCTTCGACGACGACGAGGATGCCATCCACTTGGCCAACGAGAGCCGTTACGGCCTATCGGGCACCGTGTTCAGCGCCACCCCCGAGCGCGCCGCACGGGTAGTCCGCGGCGTACGCACGGGCTCGTTCACGGTCAACGGCGGCACCTTCTACGGCGCCGACTCGCCTTACGGCGGGTACAAGGCCAGCGGGATCGGGCGCCAGGGCGGACGCGAGGGGCTGGAGACCTACCTGGAGACCAAGGCCGTGGGCTCGACTATTCCGTTGCCCCTGTCCTGACGGTCGGCTTCGGTGGCCCGGGCGCCTGGGGACACCGGGCTCGGTCCAGCGCGGGCACCCGTTCGTCAGCCAGGACCGACCATGACAATCCGCGTCGGGTTGATGCCCCGAAAACGTAGCAGTGGACGCGAATGTAGTCGAAGTGTGTAGTGTCGCCGGACCCAGGAGTCTGGAATAGGTCGCGCAGAGGCGGATGTCGGTGATGGTGACGCGGTCACCCACGAGGTAGCGTCCATGGGACAAGCGCTCCTCCATGTCGTCCAGGCGTGCGCAGACGTCCGTGACGGCGCGGTCGTAGCGGAGCTGCTGGTCGGGGACGGGCCCGGTCCCGTAGTCGCCGTTGTTCAGGTCGCGGAAAACACAGGTGCCCACCTCCTCATTCTCTTCCCGCCACGCCTCGGGGGTACAGGTCCGGGACGCCCTGCCTGCTCAGCCCACGCCACTCGGCTTTCCGGTCGTGTGAGAGGCAGTAGTACTTATCGGGAAGCAGGTGACCGCTGGAGACCTCCACCAGGCCGAGGATCTGTTCGGCGAATATCTCCTGCTTGCAGGTGTCCTGGTCGCAGCAGAACCGGTGCACCTGCAGGTGGATGATGGCTTCTTGGGCTCAGATGGGGGTGCCAGCCAGACAGCTTTCGTAGCGGCTGTGGACGCGGCTGGCCGACATCACGCACATTGGGCAAGATGGCGGTGCGGATGGCTGTGAAGACGGCGGCGCTTACTCTCCAGCCGTTGCGGAGGGCGCCGACGATGCGGAGCCCGGTCAGGTGGGGGAAGAACAGGTTGAAGAGGGAGGAGAGGGACACCTGGCATCATCGCGAGCAGAGCCCTGTCGGCGCAGGCGCTTCATCAAATCCGTGCCAGAACCACTTTTCAAACGAAGTTGACAGGACGTGCACTCCGTGCCCATTTCTTGAGCTAGGCACGACACAGCGCTCAGGCACGTGCACCTTCTCGGTACTTCCCTCCGCATGCCCGGACTCAAACTTCTGCGAGGTTCTCAAAATCCATTAGCCAGGGCGCACGGCGGACATGAACTTTCCGTCGTAGTAGCTGTTAGCGACGTCGTCGAAGCGGATCGGTTGGCCGGTTCTCGGGGCGTGGATCATCTGGCCGTCGCCGACGTACATCGTCACGTGGGAGGGCGGGCCCGGATAGCCGCCGGTGTCGTAGAAGAGCAGGTCTCCCGGTGCGAGAGCATCGAGGGGCACTTCGGTGCCGATGTTGACCTGGTCGACGGTGACTCTGGGTATATCCACCCCCGCTGCTTCCCAGGCGCGCAGGGTCAAACCCGAGCAGTCGAATTCGTCCGGTCCTGTGCCTCCCCAGACGTAGGGCTTACCGAGCTGCTGGATGGCCCATTCCGCGGCGATGCGGCCCTTCTCGCTTCCTCCCTCGGGGACCGCATGGTCAGCGGTGGGGAGGGCCTCGTACTCGGCGATGTTGGACATGACGTTGTCCACGTAGACGTCCCACGGGTTGTAGCGGTGCAGCGCGTCGCGGAGCTCGGTCTCGTCGCTGAAGTCGACCTGGTTGTCGGGGTGGCTGGTGCACAGCTCGACGGTAGTCGAAGCGGTGGCGTCGTAGACGTTGTGCGGGTCAGCGATACCGTCGTCGTTTCCGTCTACCCCGTGTTCGGCCCACCACTTGGGCAGGAGCTGGGTCACCCCGACAGCGGCGTCGTAGGTGGTGTTGTCGTCCCACCGGCCGTCGTCGGTGTCGTAGTGCGGGGTCCAGTTGTTGCCCGCACCGGTGCCGTCCAGGATCGGGCCGATGACGGGCGGGTCGGTGTCGCCGGTGTCGGAGATGGTGCTCGTGGCAGCGTGGTCGGACTCCTCGCGGCCGATGCCGGCGAGGATCTGCCAGGTCATGTCGGTGCAGCCGGGGTGGAGTTCCTCGAGATTCTGGGCGGCGGTGGTGTAGGCGTCCAGGAGGACGGGGTGGATGCCGGGCACGTCTTCAGCGGGTACCTGGGCGTTCTCGATGCGCTCGCGTTCCTCGTCTCCGGTACCCACCGCGCCGATGATGGCGACGAGCAGCAGGAATCCGGACCCTAGGGCGATGACCAGCTTGACCATGGGTCAGCCCAGGTCGGCGAGGGTCCGGACGCTGTGGGTGGGATCGCCGAGTTGGCGCCAGATGGGTCTGGCTGGGCCGGGGTGGGTGAGCTGTTCGTGGGTGGTCACGTGTGCTGACACCGACGATGGTGCGGCCAGATTGCGGCACATGGCGGTCAACCGTCGGGTAGAGGGGACGACGAACAGCACGGTGGAGGTGAGTCCGCTGCTCTGGGCGAGGAGGTAATAGCGGTCGAGCTTCTCGGCCAGGCGGGGGTGCGGTTCGGTTCCGGTGTCGTACTCCAGGAAGGTGTCCACCACCGTGTCGCCCTGCTTCCAGCGCAGGTAGGCGTCGGGACGTACCCGGTTGCCCCAGGCGTGGCGACAGCGGTGTTCGGGCCACCACTTCTGCACGCTGGTGCCGCGGAGCTTGCGGGCGTTGACGGTCAGGTCCACCCACGTCTGGGTCACGCCCACGGTGTGGCGGAGTTGGGTGGAGCGGAACAGGCGGTCGTCGGTTCGGCTGTGGGGTTCGAGCTCGTTCGAGGCGGTGCCGAGCGCTTCGGCCAGCGTTCGGGCTCCTGTGGCGCTGAGCGTCCAGTGGGAGGGCGGGCGCACCTCGAGGTGGGGTGGCAGGAAGCGGCGGACCAGGCCTTTCCTGGCCAAGGCGAGCATGCGGCGCTGCGCGACGCGGGAGTAGGGGCCGTGGAAGAAGACGATGCCGACCTGGGGTGTGGTCATGACCCGGTGGGTGGCCAGTGCCTGCAGGATGCGGAGGTCGCGGTCGGTGAGTCGGGTCCCCATCAGTAATCCCCTTCCTGGGTGCGCGGGTCTGGTCGGCGGGTGCGCTTCGTTCGGGCAGTCCTCGGGCTGAAGACCGCTTTGCTGGCCTTGCGGATCTGGGCGGCTCGTTTGGGGATAACTCCCGGAAGCGGCCGGGTGCGCATGGTGCAGGCGGGGAGCTCGGCGGCGCCGTGGAGAGTTCGGACTGCGGCTTGGTAGGGGCCGAGGTGACTCAGGTCGTGGGCGCGCAGGTGCGGAAGCGTGTGGCGTTCGAGCTTGGCGGCGTCCTCGGGTGCGGAGTTGAAGAGGATCTTGGTGCGGCAGTTGGCGTGTACCGCCGCGCGTGTGTCGGCCGGGAACTGGCTGAGCTCTTGGTGGGCGATGACCATGGCGGCGCGGTAGCCGCGGGCCTCGGCGAGCATGTCGGCCAGAGATCCGGGGAGTCGCAGGAAGTTCGCGGCCTCGTCTATGTAGAGGCTGGTGTCGGGTCGTCGGTGTTCGGGAACAGAGGCGCGGGCGGTGATGGTGTGCCAGGTTGCGGCCAGGGTGAGGGTGCCGATGAGCGCGGCGGTCTCCTCCCCCAGGCGTCCTTTGGATAGGCGCATGAGGACCAGGCCGCCGTGGTCGAGAAGGTGGGGCAGGTCGACGGTGGTCGCACCGGAGGCCAGGACAGCCGAAGCCCACGGCCGCAGCAGTACTGAGCGGAGCTTGTTGAGCAGCGGGTCGGTCGCAGCCGCGCGCATCTGTGGGGACTGGGCTGCGTACCAGACCCAGAAGTCCACCAGGGCCGGGTCTTCGGTTCTCTGTCGGGCCAGGGTGTGCTGGGCGAAGGAGTGGTCGGCCAGCAGGCGCGGGATGTCTCCGATGGTCAGGGACGGGTCTTGGGCTCGGGCCAGGGTGAGGGTGCTGGCTCGGAGGATGTCTTCCATCCTGGGTCCCCAGGAGGAGGCGTAGAGCTTGCGGAAGATGCCGGTGACGGTGTCGGCGGCGTGTTCGGGGCTGCCGAGTTGGAGGATGTTGATCCTCGGTGGCGGTGCCGGGTCGGCCGGGTCGAAGAGCGCCGTGGTGCCGATCGCGCTCTTGGGGAGCCGGTCGAGTACGTCGGTGACGAGGTCCCCTCGGGGGTCCAGGAGGAGTGCGCTGCGTCCGGCTTCGGCGTCCTGGAGGACCATGTTGGTCAGCAGTGTGCTCTTGCCCGAGCCGGTCTTGCCGAGGATGTGGGTGTGGTGGCGGCCGGCGGCGACCTCGTAGGCGACCGGGCGCGCGGGTCCGATGTCGGCTTCTCCGAGAACGCGAACCCGTCCGGTTCGGGGGACGTCGGGGCTGGGAGCGATGCGGCGGGCGCTGGCCCTGGTGAGTCCGGGGACAGCGGTGTCGGTGGGCAGGTGGGCCAGGGCGGCCAGTTCCTCGGTGGTGAGCAGGTAGCCGCGGGCCAGGTAGCGACGGTTGGTCCACAGCCTGGGGATAGGTGTCCACTGGCGGCGGAACCCGTTGAGTCCGGAGGTGTAGGCGGCCAGGCAGGCGGCGATGGCGCTGGCACGTGCGCGGATGCGTCGGTGAACGGCGGCTCCGGTGTGTCCGGTGCTGACCAGGACGCTGATTTGGCAGGCCAGGCGGGGTGCGGCGGCCTTGCGGAGGATGGCTCGGACGTCGTCGGTAATCCCGGGGAACACTGTGGTGCCTGCCCCTGAGGCAGGGGGTTGCAGGTTCAGAAGGGAGGTGCGCACTCCGCGCAGTTGCGCTGCGGAGGCTCGGCCGCTGGCGGCTCGGCGGGGTGAGGCAGGGCGCGCGCAGATGCGGACCACGGCGTTCTGTCCGGGGGCGAGGTCGGAGAGTTCGCCGAGCAACCCGCGCAGAGGGTCTTCGGTGAACTTGGTCCGGATCGGGTACTGGTCTCCCCTACTCAGGCGCTGCCATCCCCCTGCGACGTGTGCACCGTCGGGGATGGCGGTGGTGGCGGGCCGGATCCGGGTGGTGGCTCCGGGCCAGTCGGCCTGGACAGCGCGTTCGAGGGAGCGGGCGCTGACCGTGCCGGGTAGCCAGATCTGAATGCGGATGCCCGTGGTGGAGGCGATGTATTCCCAGGCCAGGTGCGGTGCCAGGAGCCGGTGGGTCCAGCGTGGGCGCAACAGCCCCAGGGTGTGCGTCCAGAAGGCTGTGGCCTGGTCCACGGTGGTTTCGGGTGGTGCGTGGATTTCCAGGATCTGGGCGCCGCGGCGCAGGTAGGCGTACCGGGCTGCTCGGAGCGCGAACACGCTGGCAACCCACGAGGCGAGCCCGCCGAGCACGGTCGCCGCGATGGCGGGGATGTTCAAGGTCAGGTCTGTCAGCATCAGAACTCCCCCTGGAGACGTGCGAGCTCGACGGGGTCGGTGGTGATCAGCCGGTGTTCGACCGGAGAGGCCAGGGCGCGGAACACCGCCCGGTGGCGGCCCGCGGCCAGGAGCGCCACACCGCGTTCAGCGCTGGCGACGATCTGGCGTTCCCCTTGGGAGAGGTGGAAGGACTCGCAGACGGCGTCGAGGTTCTGCGGGGCCTGGCGCAGCAGTAGCTGCGTGGAGGCGTTGGCGGCCACGGCGCGGCCCAGGTCCGTGGCGAGCAGGTCGGCCACGTCTTGGGTGATGAGGGTGAGCCCGGCCCAGTGTCGGCGGGAGTTCTTGGCGAAGTTGAACAGGTAGCGCGCTCCGACCGGGTCGCGGAGCAGGGTCCAGCCCTCGTCGATGGTGATCAGGCGCGGGCGCCGGTCGGCGGGGTTGGTGACCTGTCGCCACAGGGCGTCCAGGGCGGTGAGCAGGCCGACGGTCTTGAGCTCTTCGGGTAGGTGGCGCAGGGAGATCACCGACAGGTGGCCGGTAAGGCGTGCGGTGGTGGGGCCGTCGAAGAGGCCTTTGCGCGAGCCCGTGACGAAGGGTTCGAGCTGGTCGGCCAGGGAACGTGCCCCTCCGGTGGGACCGGTACCGCTGTCGGAGTCCCGCAGGGCGGTGACCAGGTCGGCCAGGACCGGCGGGGTCCGGCTCCAGGATTCCGGGTCCTGGTCGATGCCGTGGTCGGCGTAGATCTGCAGGACCGCCCGGTCCAGCAGGGCGCTCTGGGTGGCGTCCAGGCGGCCGATCATGGCGGTGACCAGGGTCTGCAGGAACAAGGTGCGGCTGAAGAAGGCCTGCGGTCCGGTGCCGGTCAGGTCGAAGGGGTTCAGGCGTCCCTGCGGTGAGCCCAACGGGACGCGGTTGCCGCCCACCGCGTGGGCCAGGTGGAGGTATTCGTCGGTGGGGTCGATGACGCTGACCTGCACCCCGGTGTACAGGGAGCGTAGGAGTTCGGTCTTGGCGAGGAAGGACTTTCCGCTGCCGCTGCGGGCGAGGATGATCGCGTTGCTGTTGTCCAGCCCTCCGTGGAAACGGTCCCAGTTGACCAGGCCGCTGGAGTGCAGGTTCTCGCCCAGCACCACCCCGGTCCGGCCGGTGTCCGAGGACAGGTCCGCTCCGCTGAGCGGCATCAGCGCGGCCAGGGCCTCGGTGTCCACGGTGCGGGTCATCCCCAGGGCGTCAACCCCCAGGGGCAGAGTGGAGCGCCAGCCCTGCCAGGGGCGGAAGGTGGTCGGCGCCAGGTCCAGCAGGATGGAACCGGCCAGGGCGTGCAGACGGCGCAGGTCCGCGTCCAGGGCCTCGGCGGTAGGGGCGTGGACCGTGATGTAGACGGCCAGGTGGAAGAGTCGGCTCTCCCCCATGGCGACGCGTTCGGCGAGTTGGGCGGCGTCGTCGGCGGCCGCTGTGCGCTGGGGATCGTCCAAGCGCCCGTGGTCGGCATCCGACCGCCAGGCCGATTCCAGGCGCGCACGGCGGCGGCGCAGCCTCTGGCTGGCGATCTGCGTGGGGACCGGGACCAGGTGGAAGGCGATATCGACCCTGCCGGGGAAGGCCAGCAGTGGGTCCGCCCACCCGGGGCGGACGTCGTGCGGGTAGCCGGTGGCCACCATGGTCTGGGTGAGCCAGCCGTCGGTCTCCAGGTGGCGCGGATACAGACGGATCGCGGGTGTGCGGGTCATCGGTCCTCCTGCGGTGCGGTGGGCTCGTGCGCGGTGCGCAGGGAGTGGGTGATGATCTGTTCGGCCTCGGGTCCGTCGCAGGGACGGGCGGTGATGTCGAGGGCGGCAAGCTGGGAGACCGTGTCCTCGGCCCGTCGCAGCAACATCCCGCCCGCCTCGGCAGGACCGCCGTGCGCGGTCAGGACCAGCAGCACGCGGTGGTGGACGAGGTCGTGGTGGTGTTGCAGGTCCTCCAGGAACCGGGCGTGGGCACTGGCGGCGCGGCGCAGCGGCGCGGGGAGTTGTTCGGCCCGGGTTCGCAGGCGCCGAATGTGCGGGGTCGGGTCCATCCACCTGCGTTGGACGATGATCTGGACCGGCTCGGTGAGCGAGTCCAAGAAGCCCGCGAACGTACCCAGGACCTGGTCCTGTTCCTCTCCGGAGAAGAGGTGGAAGGGAACGCTGGTACAGGTCAGGATGAGCGCCGAACGGCCGCCGAGGTCGAGCACCCCGTCCCGGTCGATGCGCGGAGCGGCGTCGTCGGGCTGTCGCTGGCGGGGCAGGGCGCGCCACCGGAGGGCCAGCAGGGCCATCTGGTCGAGTCCGATGCCGTCCCTGCGGCCGCAGGCCAGCACCCAGGCGCTGCCCACCAGCACCACCATCATGGTGATCAGCAACCACAGGGGCAGTCGGCCGAAGGCCGCGGTGAACAGGCCCCAGCAGGCCAGCAGCGCGGGACTGATCACCAAGAGCTGGTGTGCGGTCAGGTTCCACAGCAGCGGTTCGGGCCGGTCGATGTCGGCGGGGATGCGCGCTTGCCAGGTCGAGTCCTTGTCCACGGTCACTCCTCCTCAGGGCTGGTAGGTCGGGTCATCGGCGCCACCACCGGCGTTGTGAAGGCGGGCGGGGCCTGCGGTGGGTGCCTCCTGATCGCCGTCTCGGAGACCACGTGGCAGGGCTGCGCCAGCGCGGGGGCGATGGTGGGCCGTGTGCACCCGAGCCGGTCTGGGCTGGAGTCGGGTGAGCGCCACTGGTGTGTTGGCGAGGCCTGCCGTGCGCGGCTTTCGGCTGAGTCCTCCCGGAGGGCGGCTGTCCTGGCCGGTGCGGTTGCCGGTGCCTGCCCAGCAACCGTTGGGGTGTGGGCACGGTGGTGGGCTGGTGCGGAGGCGACGAGTCGCGGGAGCCTGGCCGGTGCGGAGGCACAGGGATCCGGGGGCCTGGCCGGGGCGCGGGCGGGTTCCCGCCCGGAGTCGGCCCCTGAGGTGGACGCGGGGTCGGTCTGCCTGCCCTCGGAGTGTGCGGCTGGGTGGTCCGGGTTGGGCCGCCCCCATGGTGGGTTCCGGGACTGCCGAAGCGCCAGGTACGCGCTCTTCGCGGCAGGGCAGCGGTGTGGGCCTGTGTTGTGGAGCCGCCCGGGCGTCTGCGCAATAGATGTCCGATCCGCCTCGTCCGGGCCCCGCCAGCGGCCGCGGTTCCCGCCGCTCCGCCCGTGATCGCGCCCAACGCCAAGGCCGTTGCCGCGGTCTTGGCCAGGCCTGCCCCGGGCACGCGCGCAGCAGGCGGGGACCAGACGGCTTTGTAGGCCCACATCGGGATGCGGATCTGGACGTAGACAAGCACCAGGAGCAGGGCGAGATCCACCAGGTCCGCTTCTCCGCTCATCACGTCGGCCATGCCGAAGAAGGCCGCGGTATCCCCCTCGAAGAACACACGGACCAGAGCCACGTAGGCGATCGCCTGCGCGACCGGAACGAGCATCACCGCGCCCAGCGCGCGCCACCACATCTGCGCGACCCGGTTGGTATAGGGCAGCGCGTGGAAGGCGAGCATGAGCGGTCCGCCGACCATGAGCAGGATCACGATGACGATGCGGATGATCTCAACGACCAGCCAGAGCACCAGCAGGACGACGAACACCACCAGGAAAAGGACGATGACCGTGCTCTCCTGGCTCAGGGCCGGAATGGTCTTCTCACGCAGGTTCTGCGCGGCCACACCCGAGTCGATGCCGCTGGCGACGATCGCCGTGGCGACGGCGGTGGAGACTTCGGCGGCCAGGGCCACCACGGTCAGCGACACGTTGGCGGCCACCCACCCCACCACCAGCCGAGGTAGAAGCTCCCGCGCGCCGAACTGGGACTGGAGGCTGTGGTGGGCCATGACCACGAAAGCGACAGCCAGGACCAGCAGGGCGTAGAGAATGTTGACGGTAGTGACCGCGCCGTCCCAGATCCCGCTGATGCCCTCGGTGGGGGCCGGGGTGGTGAACATCTTCTCGGCCACCCAGCCGAAGAGCGGTTCGAGGATGTCCACGACCAGGCCGTGGAACCACTTGCTGATGTGGCAGGAGACCTCGAGTGCGCCGCAGTCGAAGACGTCCCCGTACTCCTCGGCCAGGTCCGGCGGTTCCCCGCCCCTGCTTCCTCCCCCGCCTCCACCGCCCGGTTCGGGCTCCCGCGGCGTGCTCACAGGGACTCGTATTCGGTGACGTAGTCCAGGGCGATCAGGATGACCTCGCCGACCATCGCGACGAGGTAGCCGATCGCCGCCCCCTTGAGGGCGTTCTTGGCCTTGTCGATCTCCCCTGGGTCTCCCCCCGCCATGATCCAGCGCAGCCCGGCGACCACCACGAAGAAGCTGGAGACCGACACCGCGAGCATCTGCCCCAGGCGCGTGAGGCGGCGGATCACGTCTGCCAGCTCGGAGAAGTGCAGGCTGGCGGGGTCGGCGAAGGCCGCCGAAGCACCGCCGACCAACAGCACCGGCACCGCGGCCAGTACCAGGGCCGCGTCCGCGAGAACACGTCTGCTCCGTGCTCTTGTGTCCTTCATCCCGCCACCCCCGAGCAGGTGTTACGCCGTGGTTGAGCAAGACCGGGGCGCATGCGCGAGCAACGGCATCCGCCCCGGTGGGCCGTGCCGTTCAGGCCGCTGTGAGCTCGCCTTCAGCAGGAGGTCGTGTCAGGCCGCGGGCCAGCCGCTGCTCGGCGCGGGAGCGGATTTTGGCGAGCTTCCAGTAGGTCTGGCCCTGTTCTCGGGCTACCGAGACCAGCGAGGCGCCCTCCAGGCGTGTTCGCCCGATCAGGTCGGCCTCCTCACGGCGCAGCAGGCCTCGGGCGACCGCGCGTTCGAGGACCTCGTCGGGGCTGCCGGCTGAGCAGGGCGGCCCGTCGTGCCGGTGGGGCTTCACCGCCTGCTCGCTCTGGAGCGCTTTGCGTGCGCGCAGTCCTGCCCGCAGGGCGCGGCAGCGCAGCATCCAGGGCAGGCGGTACCAGGACTCGTTGACCTGCCGAACCGCGTTGACGAACCCGGCCACGAGTTCGGCGCGCACCTCGTCGGCCTGGTGCCGGTCCAGGCCCTCGCACAGCTGCTTCGCGCACGAGCGCAGGGCAGGCATGGCCAAGCCCAGGGCGGCGACCATCCACTCCTCGTAGTCGCGGGCCTCCCGGATCACCTGGCGCCAGACCCGGTCGCGCACTTCGCGGGCGAGCGTGCCGTCCAGCAGCAGGGCACGCAGCTCCGCCAGGTCCGTGGGGCGTACGTCGGTGTAGGGCTGGACCAGCTCACCCAGTGCGCTGATCTCCAGGTCCAGGCGCAGGAACTCGCGCTCGGTGGCTGCAAGAAGTCCGGCCATGGTGTCTCTCCCCCTTGTGATGGGTCATCAGGACGAGACCCACCACAAGGGGGGCGGCTAACAACGGGCTGACCGGCCACGGACGGACGGCTCGCAGCGCGCTCACACCGCGCGCACACCCGGCTGACGACGGCGTCCAGCAGGAGAGCAAGATGCACTGCTATCGGCGCGGGGTACCGCACCGATACGCCTCTGACCAGGGATGACATCGGCAGGAGAGGCTGACAGGGCGCGCACAGGGCTGACACCGCAGGGGTTGACCGAACAGTTACCGGTTTCCCGGGGGTGCTCGCCCGAGCACCCCCGGCGGCGGAACTATCCGGTCCCGCACATCACCCGGTCGTAGTGGCGCTGCGCCCGCTCAGCGGCCGCGGACCGGCCGTAGTGGCGCACCATCTGCGCCGACTCCCACCCGTTGAGCTCCTGCAGGTCCTCCGGGTGCCCTCCCCCTGCCAGGTACCGGTGCGAGAAGTCGTGCCGGTACCGGTGCGTGTTCGCGTTGGCCACGTTGGCCCGGCCCGAGGGGCGGTAGAGCATCTGGGAGATCTCCGACGGGGTCAGCGCCCCGCCCTTCCGCGACAGCCACAGGAACGGCATGTGCGTGTCCGGGTGCTGGGCGCGCTGACGAAGGTGGCGGTCCAGGTCCTTGGTGGGGCGTGCGTGAACTTCACGTGCCGACTCTTGTCGCCCTTGCCGGTGACGAAGGCCCGCCGCTTGTCCAGGGAAACGTCGCTGAGCTTGAGACCGGCCAGCTCGGCCAGGCGTATGCCGGTAGTGGTCGCTATTGGCCTGGGTGTCGGCTACATCCAGGGTGATGCCATCGATCGACATCAACCGCAGCGTGCCCGCGAAGGCTCCGGGTGTGGTGGCATCGGCCATCGGGGGACTTCCTCGGTGCTGCCATGTCTCTCATCCTTCCCAGGATTGAGATCCTCCATCAGACCCGGTACGAACCACCACCGAACGTGGGACAGAGTCGGAATGGGGACAGAGCCCTTATCTATACGGTCCTGACTAAACCGGTCTCTCATCAGATCCTCCAGCGGTCCCCCCGGCGGGCTGTGCTGGATCCGCGCCTACTGGAGCGGGCTGTGCCTCGGTTACCGCCTCATGGTGGTCCAGCGTGAACCGGTAGGGGCCCATGAACAGAAGGCAGATGATCGCGACGGCCACCATGAGGATGATGGGCAGCGCCCCAGCCTGGTAGGAGCCGGTGGCACTGTGGATCTGACCGAGCAGGAAGATCCCGAACGCAGAGCCTTGCGCGTAGAGGAAGTACACGAATCCGAGGACCCGGCCGTAGGAGTGCTGCGGGAAGTAACGGCTGCACATGTAGGCCGCCACATCGCCTTCGGCGCCCAGCCCCAGGCCGACCAGGGCGGCGCCGAGGAAGATCAGGCCTATGTCGGGGGAGGTGATCAGGAGGAAGACACCGACGCCGCACAGGGAGAAGATGACGGCGCTGACCATGGGAGCGTAGAACAGGTCCAGGAGGAAGCCGACGATGAACCGGGCCGCGATCGAACTCAGGGACAGAACAGAGAGGACGGTCACCGCTGTGACAGCGTCCACGCCCTTGTCCGTGGTCAGGGGGACCGTCTGGCCCATCAGGCCGAAGGTCGCCGAGGAGACCAAGAAGATCGCGATGGACAGCAGCCAGAACTGACGGTACTTCCGTGCGATGGTGAGCAGGGACTCGCCCGCGGTGGTCCCCTTCTTGCGAGCCGCTCGGCGCTCGGCATCGTGCTCTGCGGGCATCTTCGTGACGAATGCGTATACGGAGGCCGGGATGATCATGCACAGTGCCCCGATGACGAGAAATGTCATCCGCCATCCGCCCCAGGCGAGCACCCAGCTGGCGAGGTAGGGCATCATCACGCCGCAAGCGCCCAGCCCGGTCATGAGGATGCCGATCGCCAGTCCGCGGCCGTTCTTGAACCATGCGCTGACGACAGCGGAATGGGCGACCGGATTGACCGCACCAGCGCTGGCGCCGACGAAGAAGCACAGCAGGTAGTAGAGGAACTCGCTGTTCGGTAGCGCCGCCATGAGCATGATCCCGCCCCCGAAGCCCAAGGACATGGGAACGGACGGGATGCGGGGGCCGTAGCGGTCGATGAGGAAGCCCAGGGCCACGATGCTGATGCCGACCATCACGGTCTGCAGGGAGAGCCCGTTGGTCATGACGCTGCGATCCCACCCGAATTCCTCGGTCATGGGTGTCGCGAGCACGTTGACCAGCACGTTGACGGTGCTGGTGCCGAACAGCAGGGTCACGAATCCGGTGACGACGTACCACCATCTATTGCGATGGCCGACCCGTGCCCGGACCAGTGTCAAGCCACTTGAGCTCATGGAAACTCCAAGGATTTAGACGGCGGGCGTCGCTCGACGCACGTACTGGGTGATGCGGGTCACGCCCGCCGTCCATAGAATCATTTGAACTGTCCAAACTCAAGGGTCAGTCCAAAAACACTTCATCCACACGCATCTGGTTCAGCTGCGCCTGGCTTGGCTTGCTGATCGCCATCGGAGTCGACAACCGCGGCCACTGTGAGCTCCGGCGTCCAAGCTGCTACCGATAGGGGCTGCGCGGGGTGGTGAAGCTACTCTCGGGGCTCGGTTGCCCGCGAGCGGATAGGAGTCGAACCGGTTGCGGCCTGCATCTGAATCGGACATTTCTCCGATTTGTTAACAAATCTGACATTGAGGTGATCTCAGCAAGAATTAATGGCTGATCGCGACACCAAGGCACGAAGGCGGCACCAGGGGATAATTCGCCGATCGCCTGACAAAAGAACGGAGCCCCAGGTAGAAGAGGTATCTGCGAAGAAAACCCTCGAACACCTGAAAGGCTCCGTTGGTCACCTATCGTGCCACACTCGACGTCCCGGCGGAACTCGTTCGCCACCTGGCCTGCCTCCTGCGCTCCCACCGCCGCACCCTGGGCACACGCGCCAACACCCGAGCGCTGAGCTGCCACCACCAAGCCATCCTGGTCCTGCGCCACTTTCGCGACCGCACCGATGCCCACCGCCTGGCCACCGACCACGGCATCTCCCGCGCCACCGCCTACCGCTACATCGACGAGGGCACCACCGTGCTCGCCGACCAAGCCCCCGACCTCCACCAAGCCCTGTGCCAGGCCACCGAGCAGGGACTGAACCACCTCGTCCTGGACGGAATCGTCATCCCCACCGACCGCTGCTCGGAAAAGACCACCAACACCAGGGGAAAGGAAGTCGACCTGTGGTACTCCGGAAAAGCCCACACCCACGGCGGTAACGTCCAAGGCCTGATGGGACCGGACGGGTTCCCGCTCTTTGTCTCCCAGGTCGAGCCCGGGTCGGTGCACGACCTGTCCGCGGCCCGCACCCACGTCCTGGGAGCGCTGCACGCCGCGGCTGCCGCTGGGCTGGTGACCTTGGCCGATGCCGGATACCAAGGTGCGGGCATCGGCATCATCACCCCCGTCAAGCAACCGGTCACGGGCCCGCCCTTGGCTATCGGTAACCGCACCCACAACCGTCTTCACCGCGGAGTGCGCTGTTTGGGTGAGCGTGGCTTCGCGCTTCTCACCCAGCGGTGGCGGTTGTTGCAACACATCACCGCCAGTCCAGGAAAGATCGGTGACCTGGTCAAGGCCGCGCTTGTTCTCACACAATTCGAGCACGGGCGGTCGGCATAGAACTTGCTGAGATCACCTCATTGGAAACAGCGTGAGAGCTCACCCAATGCTCATGGAGTACTACTCAACCGATTCCAGCCCGACACCGTAGCCTTGCACCGCTCCGATTCATGCTTGACGAACACGCACACTGCCGATGAACTCGGCACCAACCGCGAGACACAAAGCAACGGGATCCGCAAGAACAATGAAACACGTTCCGCCCAGATCACCACTCCCATCCGACCTGGTCCAACATCGCTGCTGTCGAAGAGGGCCTGACAGAGGAGAACGCGAGATTGCGCGCCTAGATCGCCGAACTCACTACGGGGCACGAGATCCTGCGCAAGGCAGCTGCCTATTTTCCAGGGGAGATGAAACCGGGGGCCGCTTCGATTTCGTCGACGGCCACATGAGCGCCTGCGGCATCAAGCAATGGCGCTCGGTATTGAACCGGGCGTACTCCTCACTTATGCGCCCCGGGGCTCGGCGCTCGGTGGGGTGTTCAGAAGTCCACAGTTCCAAGCGAGCCTGCCCGACAGGCCTCCAGCAGTGACAGGGGCCCTGTTCACGATCTGAGACTAGGGAGATTCTGATGCTCGTAACTGTGTCGGAAGCGACAAGCCGTCTCGTGCGCAAGATCCTGCCGAGCACCTTCACGTTCGCGATCCTGCTGACCTTCCTGACACTCGCTCTCGGCATCGTGGTCGAGCGCGAAACGCCGCTGGCCATGCTCGATCACTGGTTCGCGGGATTCTGGGACTTCCTGGAATTTTCGATGCAGATGACGATGATTGTCATTACCGGTTATTGCATCGCAGTCGCGCCACCGGTCCAAAAGGTGATTTCTTGGGTCGCCAAGCGAATCACTACGAATCGGCAGGCCCTGTACACAACGATGACCGTTGCCGCAGTCGCCGCTTATATCAGCTGGGGCCTGGGCTTCATCCTAGGTCCGATATTCGTACGTGAACTTCGACGGCACCGGCAAGTCGATTTCCCTTTCCTCGTAGCCGCCGCCTACGGTTCCGCGGTCGCCGTACTCCCCGCAGGGCTGACCGTGACGGTGCCGCTGTTGATCAACACCCCGGGCCACTTCCTTGAGGAGGAAATCGGGCTCGTTCCACTCACAGAGACGATCTTTCATCCGACCCTGTTCGGCACCGCTGCGCTACTGCTGGCGGCCACGGTCCTGATTTTCACGGCCATGCAGCCCAAACGCATGCGCGGTACCAGCCTCGAATCCACCGCACCGGAAGAGGTGGATAGTGAACAGCGTGCAGCAGCGGGGGCAGGCACCGGCACGGGTGATAAGCAATCCCTACGCAGTCTTGGGTTCGGAGCGCGTGTCGACCACAGTCGGGTGGTCGCCTACACACTCGTCCTGGCTGGCGCGATCGTGTCCGTGCAGTGGTTCACCGAGCGCGGGTTTGACCTTGACCTGAACTTCCTCAACTTCGCCTTCCTCATGCTGGGCATCGCACTGCACGGCAGTCTGGCCAAGTACTTCGAGGTTGTGGTGGACGGTGTGCGCAGCGCCGCGGGCATCATCCTGCAGTTCCACTTCTATGCGGGCATCATGGGGATGATGGTGCTCTCAGGCCTGGCCACTACGGTCGCGGTCGCTCTGACCAGCGTGTCCACGCCAGCAACGGCGGGGTTCGCCAGTTTCCTCTCGACCGGATTCCTGAGTATCTTCATTCCCTCCGCGGGGGGTGGCTGGGGTGTCCAGGGCGACATCCTCGTGCAGTTGGCCAACGAACACGACGTAGCCATACCGGTCGTGGTAGCCGGTTACACGCTCGGGGACATGTGGGCCAACCTCTTCAACCCGTTCTTCGCCCTGCCAGCGCTCGGGGTGACCGGGCTGGGACTTCGTGACCTGTGGGGTTACTGCCTCGTTATGTTCGTGGCCTACTTCATCATCGCCAGCATCGGAATCATCGTCTTCCCGCTCCTGACAGGGGCGGTGTAGGGGCGTCATTCCACCCGAGCCCGTGAGTGTGTCAAGTTAAGACCTCTGTCCCACGTTCGGTGGTGCCGGTCGGTGACTTCGCTGCAGGAGGGTTCCATGACGGAGCAACAGAAAACCGGCTTGCCCGTATCATCTGGCGTCTGGTCAGCTGCGTATCTCGTATTCACCCCCCGGTGCCACCGTCGTGGATGAACAGGGCAGAGCCGCGTCGACCGCGGCCCGGTTCTGGCCGACTCTGCGAGTGGAGGCGCGAAGGTGGGGGCGGTCCCCCACAAACCTCAGCGATCCACTCGGCAGGGCCTGAGCGCGGCCCGAGGCGGGTTCCAGGAGCCGGGCGAAACCGTCGATGTGGTCGGCCAGGCGAGCCAACTCCGGAGATGCCCGGCCAGACCTGTGAGGGTCTGATCCTCCTCGGGTATGAGCTGGTAAGGGTCGGCTAGGAGCAGCTCGCTGAAGGCCTTGGCGAGACTTCTCTCTCAAGCTCCCGTGCTACTGCGCCGATCTGGGAGGTGAGCCGGGGTGTGCGCCGGTGGTATCGGGTCAGGATGCCGGGGAGCTGTTCTCGGATCCTCTGGCGGGGGCAGCCGCGAGCTCGGCACTTCTGGCGCCGTACTCGCACCAGGACGTGCACGTTCCTGCCATCGACGGGGTGTCTGCGGGTGTGCGCTGATGGTAGGCGTGCACGCTCTCGGACTGGACACCGCAGACCGGTCAGGGGGCCAGTTGATCGGGGCCACGCAGTCAGGAAACGTGGCCGTGATCGATGTTCTCGATGTTCAGGGGGAGCAGTCCGGCGAAGACAATCCTCAGGAGTTCTTCGCCGTCACACGCCACCGAGCGGAACGCCCTGCTGCCCTAAGCCACCACCGGTATGGGGACGGAGACACTTTTCGAGCGACGTTGGCAAGGTAGCTCGGACGCGTTTGCTCAGCCGGCAGACTCTCTTGAGGGCACGGGAGCGCTCAGCTCCTTCGCAATATCCGGAAGAGCCTCAGGGTCCGGATCGAAGCCCAAAGGCAGCAACCATGCGCGATCGACAGTGCTCTGCTCGAGCGATGCACGGAGAATCGCCCGACCAACTGCGAGTCGACTCTCTCCACTTAGAGCGCCCTCGGTGACCAGGCGAATGGCGGCATCTAGCTCCGAGGTTTGCCGACGCACTGACTCGCAGTCTCGCTGCGGGTCCGTAAGCAGACGCTCCGCTCGGGCGCGGGCGTCGCTCAGCTGGTCTTGCACATCGGTGCCATCTAGCAGGGGTTCCAGTGTGGTGGCCAGACGTACAGCGTGGAGCAGCTGATGCCGCTCGCGATCAGCGATCATGTGGACCCGCTGCTCGGCGAATCGGAGGAAGTCGGAGACCAAGCGTGCCTGCTCGATCGCCTGGGCCTGCGCCGTGGCCTCAACAGCCGGGATGATCACGGACTCCAGACTCTTGATTGCGGCGCGCATGGTGTTGCGGGTGTAATCCATCGTTCAGAGCACTTTCTCGAGCTGCTTGATCAGCTGCTGGGTGAGCAGGGGCGTCACACCTTCAAGCCTGGCCAGCAGGATGTCCTGATGCGACCTCCCGAGGCGGGCGACGCGGTACGGAGTGGCCAGCGTTCGGAGGAGCGCAGAGTAGGTCACGAGCACGGAGAACCACCGCAACCGCTCCTCGTCCACGTACAGCCCGGAGATCCGTTCATACTGGGAGAGCAACTCGTCTGGTGGAAGCACGCCACTGGCCAAGAAGGTCTCGCCATCTTCGGCAACTCCGCCGAAAAGTGGATGGGTGATGTAGGCGAGGTCTTCGTGGCGATCCCCTCTGTGTCAGGCTCAAGTGGGACACCAAGGGATAACCTTCACTAACTGACACAAGCAGGGCGAGAACAGGCAACCACCACGGTGACAATGACCAACCACGACCTCCACACCAACGATGAAGGG
>NZ_BAAGZJ010000115.1:0-20956 GCF_054778635.1 Nocardiopsis nanhaiensis | reverse complement strand
GTCGCCATCGAGCGCTTCGCGCGTCAGTGGCGCTCCACCTTGACCCGCTTCGCTGCGACGGCGGGTCGGCGGCTATCAGGAAACGGGGGACGTGTGGTCGGGGAGGCGATGGCCCCTTCGGGGCCCGAAGGGCCCCACGGCACAAGCACGGCCTGGCGGCCGTCAGCTGCCACTCCGCCGGAGCGGTGGCGCCTGGCGGTGTCGCGGCCGGTCATGCTCTGCTGCGAACCACGGCGGCCTCCGGCCGGGGGCCGATGCCAGCCACTGCGCCGGAGCTTCGACGGTTGCGGGTGTCGCGGCCGGTCAATGCGCGAGGCGAAAAAGAACCCAGAAACCTGGAATTCCAGGTGGGCATAAATACCGAACCAGGTGGCCTGAATTGGAAGACCCAAAGAAAGCCAGGGGGTGCCCCTGGCGAAAGTCATTAATTCAGTTCGAACCAGCGACAGGCTTCCATTCTCCGACCTTTTCGATTACAATGGAAGAATGGCGATCTCTCCTGAAGCACCCACCCCCACCGGGCACACCCCGGTGGATACCGCGGTGGCCGCTGCCCGGGACGAGACCACCGCCTTCTTCGACCGCGACGTGCCCCTGGGAGCGGCGGGTGAGGTGCTGGACCAGGCCACCCGGGTGTGGGAACACCTCGACCAGATCAAAATCAGCATGGCCGCCCGGCTGGCGCAGCTGGAGGCCACCGGGCAGCTGTTGGAACAGGGCGGGCAGAAGAGCCTGCAGGCGTGGCTGCGCCACGCCTTCGGCATTCCTGCCGCCCAGGCCAACGACCTGGCTGTGATCGGGCGGGCGCAATTCCGTCAGGACATGGCCCCCACTATGGAGGCGTTGCACTCCGGGGTGCTGTCGGTGGGTGAGGCCGCCGCCGTCATCAAGGGCGCCGAGGCCGGGGTGGAGAAAAGGCAGAAGGGCGACCACCCCGATGCGGAGCTGTTCCGCGCGCAAATGGAATGCGGCATCCTGGACTTCAAAGAGTCGCGCCCCAACATGTCGGTGGGTCAGATCACCCGCTTGGCCCACCAGCTGTGCCTGCGCCTGAACCCGGGCAAGGCGGAGGCCGACCACGCGGCCGCCCACGCCGCCCGGGGCGCCCAGCTGGTCACCACCTTCGACCAAACGTTCCTCTTCCAGGTGTGGGGCTCGCCCGCTGATGCTTTGAAGGTTCAGGTGGCCTTGGACAACTTCCAGGTGCCCTTCCACCCCCAGGACGGGCTGTCCAAGTACGAGCGCACCTACGACGCGCTGATGGCCGCGTTGGGGTTCGCCCAGTCCCACCAGGGGTGCCACACCCCGAGCACGGCGACGGCGTTGATCAACATCACCGTGCCCGGTAGCAGCCTGGCCGGGGACGAGACCGCTGAAGACTCCGGGCCCGCGACGACCGACACGGGGCAGGTGGTGCCGATCTCGGTGGTGCGTGAACTCCTCGGTGAGAGCTGGGTGCGCCGCCTGGTGGTGGAGCAGAAGAGCGGGCAGGTGTTGGATGTGGGCCGCTCCTGCCGGCTGGCCCCGCCCCGCATCCGGGCGGCCGCCTTCCACGGCCACACGTCCTGCGCCTGGCAGTACGAGTGCGACGTACCCCTGCCCTGGACCCAGGCCGATCACATCGTGGAGTTCTGGCAGGGCGGCACCACCAGCGCCGCAAACATCCAGCCCCTGTGTGCGACCCATAACCAGATCAAGCACCGGTGGGCGGTGCGCACCGACCGCCGGATGTGGTCCGGCCGCAACCGAGGCCGCACCGGAAACCGGGATGGGGGCGGGGTCTCGGATGCGGACGGGGACCCATCCCCAACCCCGCACCCGTAACCGTCCACCCCCAACAAACCCCCACCCGCTTGCGCCGGGCCTCTACCCCCGCATGGCCAGAAACCGACCCGGGCCCCTGGCCCGAGCCCCCGCCACCCCCGAGGCCGTGGGTGAGCCCTGGTCTTAGAGTCACGCTCGCCCCTGTTTTTGCCTCCAACAGGGGGGTTCACCCACGCCCAGGTTCCGACCGGCCCGCAGACACCAACCGCCCCACGCCGACCGGGGTTCGCCACGCACCATGACCGGCCGCGACACCCCCAACCGTTCCGCTCCGGCGCAGGGGCAGGCATCGGCCCCAGGCCGAGGGGTTCGCTACACACCATGACCGGCCGCGACACCGCCAAGCGTCAACGCTCCGGCGCAGGGGCAGGCATCGGCCCCCAGGCCGTGCTTGTGCCGTGGGGGTTCGGCCGAAGGCCGGGGCCATCGCCTCCCCGACCACACCTCCCCCGTTTGCTGACTGCCGCCGACCCGCCGTCGCAGCGGAGCGGGTCAAGGTGGAGCGCCACTGACGCGCGAAGCGCTCGATGGCGACGACCTTGAGGCGCGCAGCGGAGACGGCCACCATCAAGCGGCAGGAAACGGGGAAACCACCCGCACCCGAACTGACTACCTCTCGCCCATCACGACTCTCCCTGCTGTGTCCGCTCACAGGCCCTCTCAGCCCCGGGCCCTCTCAGCCCTGGGCCCTCCCCAACCAAGCTCCCCCCGCGCCAAGCTGCACTGGGGAATCTGCGCCGACGGTGGGGACCGGGCCGCTCAGGTCCGGGCGGCATGCACCGGCACGACGGTGAGCTCGTCGTCCAGGGCCGCGGCGACGGCGGCCACTCGGGAGTGGTCGTCCAGGGTTCTGGTGAGGTAAGCGCAGGCGTGGCCGTTGCGGAGGGACCACCAGGCGGCCGATCCGCCGATACCGCCTTTGGCGATCTTGGCGTCGTCCCGCAGGAAACCCAGGGTCCAGGTGAGTTCGGTGCCGAAGACCTCGTCGTGCCCGGTCGTCTGGGGCTTGAGGAATTCCTTGTGCAGTTCGGGCCCCAGGAAGGCCCGGAGCGGCCCCTGTTCGTCGGTGATCCGGGACAGGAACCAGGCCACGGTGGTCGCGCTCGCATGAAGGTTGACTCCGCCGAACACGGACCGCCGCCAGGCCTCGGAGTTGGTGGTCTCCGTGGCCAGGGTGCCACCGGGCACGGCCAGCCAGGGGGCGGCGGGTAGGCGGTGCGGCCAGTCGGGGTCGGCGTACTCCAGGTCGGCGACGCGGGTCAGGTCGTGCTCGGGCACCCCGAACCAGGCGTCCAGCCCCAACGCGGGCCTGACCACCTCGTTGAACACGCCGCCCAGTGTGGTTCCGGCCGCCGCCCGCAGGATGCCGTCGATGAGGTGGCCGTGGGTGAGCGCATGCTCTCCCAGGCGGGTGCCGGGGATGTACTCCGGGGCGGCCTCGGCCAGGCTCGTTCGCAGGCGGGCGTCGTCCAGCGGGTCCAGCCCCGCGGCCTCGGCCGGGAAGCGCGGCTGACCCGCGCTGTGGGTGAGGACGTGGCGCAGCGTTGTGTGTTCCTTGCCGAGGCGCCCGTAACCCTTCCAGTGGTTGGCGATGGGTTCGTCCAAGCTCAGGGCCCCGTCGCGGACGGCGACCAGGGCGGCCAGGGCGGCGAACGGTTTGGACAGCGAGTAGGGCTGGACCAGGGTGTCGTGGTTCCAGGGCCGTCCGCGTTCGGTGTCGGCCCACCCGCCGCTCAGCCGCACCACCTCCCGGCCCTCCCGCCAGACCGAGAGCCCCGCCCCGGCCTCCCGGCCGTCGTCCACCAGCCCTTGGAAGACCTGGCGCACCCGTTCGAACCCGTCTTCCGTGAATCCGTCGACTCGCACGGCTTACCCTCCCGCTCTGGCGTGGTGCGGCCCGGCTGGGCCGCCCGGAGATCGGCAATATACCCCCATAGGGTATATAAACTCAAGGGTTGCGCGGTGACACAGCAGAGCAAGGGCCGCGGTCGGTGACCGCGGCCCTTGCCTTTACCCACTCTCCGAGGATCCGTGTCCCGCGGGAGTCGCTTGCTCCCCCCGCCAGGAGGAACACCTGGCTGTACGGACTCCCGAGGTCGTGACCTGGGTGGGCCCGGGGGTGGTTCTGTTGTTACTTGCCACGCAGCTTGTCGAAGAACGAGCTGATGCCGTGGCTGCCGGTGTTCTCGGCCATCAGGCCGTTGCTGTCGTCCTTTTCGCCGGCGTGGGCGCCAGCGGGACGCCGGGTCCAGGCGAAGAACAGCGCGATGAGGATCGCGGGGATGATCGCCAGGGTCAGCAGACCAGCAGCAGAGGGAGTGCCCTCCGCGTTCATCAGACCGAAGCCGGACAGGTCGCTGGTCGCGGTCTCGGCGGTCACGCCGGTCTCGCCCTCGTCCTCAGCGGCCTCGTCCTCACTGACGGGAGCCTCTTCCTGCTCCTCCTCGGCGCCCTCCTCGCCTTCCTCGGAGTCGGAGGCGTCAGCGGCGGCTTCCTCCTCTTCCTCGTCTTCCTCCTCCTGAGGAAGGTGCTCCTCGGGGATGTCGGCGACGGCGTTCTCGCACTTGTTGTCGGGCTGTTCGAAGGGGTGCGGGGCACCCTCGGTGCCGTGGCCGTCGCCCCATTCGGTGATGAAGTACTCGACTTCGGCGTGGCCGTTGCCACCGCTGACGACGTAGGTGTCAGGGTCCCAGGTCTCGCCCATCATGTCGGCGAAGGTCTGGCCGTCGATGTCGAGAAGGGTTTCACAGTCGCTGGAGGGATCACCGGGACCGCGGTCTCCGATGAAGAACTCGTACTCCTCGCCCTCGTAGACGATGTACCCCTCGGTGCCCAGCGGCCAGCTCGGGCTGGAGAAGAGGCCCTTCTGCATGGGCTCGCCGCCCGCGGGCATCCCGGTGTCTCCGTTGATGCCGGAACCGTCGTCCCAGAAGTAAGTGGAGGTGACTTCGCCGTACTGAATGGGAGTGTCGTTGCTCATGAAGTAGATAGCCAGGTTGACGTCAGTGGCCGAGAAGACCTGGACATGGCTGGTCAGAGCACACGGGCGCACAGGGCTGCACTCCGGGCTGTGATGTCCGTCCCGCGTCGCTGGCGGCGAGTGGCGGGTGGGAACGGGGGGCCGGATCGGCTCCGCCAGACAGCTGCGCGTGGATTCGCGCTGCTCGCTCCCGAGAGAAGAAGGTCTCGATTCCCTTCCGGCACGCTGGCCGGTCAAGGGCTCGGCACCGGTTCGTTAATGACCCATAACGAACCGGTCACGAAGGACACTAGCCCAGGGTTTGGCAAAGTGCCGAAGGATTTCGAGTAAAATGACGGTCCGTGTTTTTGCAAGTGCGATTTGTAGTAGGAGCGGATCGGCCCTCATCACACGGAAACCCCCTGATGGCAGGCGCTCTCGCATGGCTTTCATGGACTCGGGGGCACCAGCGGGTGGTGCGCGTCATAAACACCAGAAGTCGGCAACGGGGCCGCTTACGCACCGGTAGCCAGGCGGGCCCGCGTGGCAAAGGCCACGCAATCGTGGTATTGGCGAGGGTCATGTGACCGCTTCTGACGCAAAAAAATCCCCGGCGGGTTGCCCCGCCGGGGGTGCGTTTTCGGTCAGGTCACTTGTGACCTGCGCTTGAAGCGCTCGGCTCGCCACTCTCCCGATTCCACCACGTCGATGAGCGCGCTCGCGGCGTCGTAGACATCCACGTAGCGGAGGTAGAGCGGGGTGAACCCGAACCGCATGACGTCCGGGGCCCTGAAGTCCCCGATCACTCCGCGCTCGATCAGCGCCTGCACGATCGGGTAGCCGGATCCGTCCTCCGGTTGGAGCAGGGCGACCTGGCTGCCACGGCGCTCGTGTTCGGCCGGGGTGATGGAGGCCAGGCCGACGGAGGCGGCCTTGGCGAGGAAGAGGTCGGTCATCGCCAGGCTCTTGGTCCTGACCTGGGCGAGGTCGGCCTTGGCCCACACGTCCAGGCTCGCTTCGAGGGCGGCGTCGGCCACCAAGGGCTGAGAGCCGCTGAGGAAGCGGGAGACGCCTTGAGCTGGTACGTAGTCGGGGGCGAAGTCGAAGGGCCTGGCGTGCCCGTGCCAACCACTGAGCGGCTGGTCGGCGGTGTGGTGGCGGCGTGCCGCGTACAGGAACGCGGGAGCTCCGGGCCCTCCGTTGAGGTACTTGTACGTGCACCCCACCGCGAAGTCCGCCCCGCTGCCGGACAGGTCGACGGGCACCGCGCCGACACTGTGGCACAGGTCCCAGATCACCAGGGCGCCGTGCTCGTGCGCGAGGCGGGTGATACCCGGCATGTCGCGCAGGACGCCGCTGCGGTAGTCGACGTGGCTCAGGAGGAGGACGGCGACATCGCCTTGGGCGAGGGCCTCGGGCAGGTCGTCGGGGTCGACCCGGCGCTGTTCGGCCCCGGCCAGGCCGACCGCGCCCTCGGTGATGTAGAGGTCGGTCGGGAAGTTGCCCGCCTCGCCCAGAACGACCTCGCGGTCGGACATGCGCAGGGCCGCCACGAGGGTCTTGAACAGGTTGGCGGAGGCACCGTCACCGACGACCACCTCGTCCGCTTCGGCCCCGACCAAAGGGGCGATCTTGGCTCCCAGAGTACGCGGCTTGTCCCACCAGCCCGCGTCGTTCCAGCTGCGGATGAGGTCCTGTCCCCACTCGCGTTCGATCATGTCGACGACCCGCCCAGGGGTGGAGCGGGGCAGTGCGCCCAGGGAGTTGCCGTCCAGATAGATCACGCCCTCGGGAAGGACGAACTCCTCGCGGAGGGCGGCGAGGGGGTCGGCCGCGTCCAGGGTGGCGCACTCCTCGCGGGTCGTGGGTGTCATCGGGGTCCTGCTTCCTGAGTGGCTGAGGTGGTGTGGGGCGTGTCGGGCTCCGGGCGGCGCTGCCCCTGGTTGTTGCTGCCTCTAGGCGCTGCTCCCTCTAGATGGTGCTGCGCAGCGACCAGAGTTCCGGGAATACGTCCTGCTCGGCGTTGCGGGCCAGCCACTTGAGTCCGTTGGAGCCGCCGCTGCCAGGTTTGGCTCCCATGGTGCGCTTGACCGCGACCAAGTGAAGCTGGCGCCAGCGGGTCACCCGCTCCGCCACGTCGACCAGCGCCTCCGCCAGAAGGTAGAGGTCGTTGCCGGGGCGGTCGTCGGCGTAGACCTCGATCCAGGCGCGCTCGACCTCGGCGGAGGGCTCGTAGTCGGAGGTCCAGTCGCGTTCGGCGCGGTCCGCGGGGACCGGGAGGCCGCGGCGGTAGAGCAGGCGCAGCGCGGCGTCGTACAGGCTGGGCCGCTCGATCAGGTCGGTGAGGTCGGAGACGACTCCGCTCATGGCCTTGTGCGGGCGGATCATCGCCGCGGACTTGTGGCCCAGCAGGAACTCGAGCTTGCGGTAGCTGTAGGACTGGAAGCCCGAGGCCTCACCGAAAGCGTCGCGGAACCGGTTGAACTGGGTGGGGGTCATGTCGCCGAGCAGGCCCCAGGAACTGTTGAGCACGTCCTGCGCGTTGCAGGCGCTGCGCAGCCACGCGACTGCGCCGGGGACGTCATCGGCCTCCAGCGCGTCCCGAGCCGCTTCCCAACGCTCTTGCACGAGGGCGAACAGCAGCTCCATAACCTGGGTGGTGATGATGAAGGCGGACTCGGCGGGCTCTTCGGTGCGCGGGTTCTGCAGGCTGAGCAGGGTGTCGATGCCCACGTAGTCGACATAGGGCGTGTTGCGGTCGAAGGACAAGGTGGGCTCGCCCTCGTTGCTCTCGGCCCTGCTGGCACGGGCCACCGCGGCGTCGACGTCCTCTCTGGGGGCGTACGGACACTGCTGGGCGGACGTGGTGGAGAGCATTGGGAGTACCCCTCGTGTACTGCGCGACTTCGGTGGTCTCACGCACGGCGCCGCCGACGAAGGGGTCCACGGCGCTGTGAACGTGAGCTCACATGATCGGACAAAAACTCAGCAGAAGGAATGGCCGCCGAGGCCACAGGACGCTAGCTGACCTATCATTCGTAACGGGAAATAACGATGAGCTTTGGGAACGAAAAGTATGGCCGCAGAACAGCAATCCCCGCTGGACGGCGTTGACCAGCGGATCCTCAGTGAGCTCCAAGAGGACGGGCGTCTGTCCTTCAATGAACTCTCCCGCCGGGTGAACCTCTCGGCCCCAGCGGTGGCCGACCGCGTCCGTCGGTTGACCGACCGTGGTGTGATCACCGGGTACCACGCGCACGTGGACCCGGCCGCTGCGGGGCTTCCGGTCACCGCGCTGGTGCGGATGGAGTGCTTCGGCGCGCACTGCCTGCTGCGTGAGCGCTCTTCCCTGGAGCTTCCCGAGATCCTCCAGGTCCACCGCGTCACCGGGGACGCCTGCTGCATACTGCTCATCGCCGTGCGTTCCATGGAGCACTTCGAGGCGGTCATCGACCAGCTCGCCGAACACGGTCGGCCGTCCAGCACCATGGTCCTGTCCAGTCCCGTTCCGTGGCGGGCCGTGACCGCGCAGGGGGCATCGTGATCCTGGTCGACAGCCCGGTCTGGCCGGGGCCGCGCGGGTGGCGCTTCGCCCACCTGGTGAGCGACAGCTCCTACGCCGAACTCCACTCGTTCGCACGCGAACTCGGGGTCGACCCGCGTGCTTTCGAACGGGACCACTACGACATCCCCGCGCACCTGCACGCCCGTGCGCTCGCGCTGGGCGCGGAGCACGTGAGCGGCCGGGAGCTAGTCGCACGCCTGCGCACCGCGGGTCTGCGCCGTCCCAAACGGGCCGGGTCCTAGGGAGCGCGCTTCCGGGTGCCCGCCCTCGCGTTAGGGCGGGGGCAGTTCCTCGGGGAGCTCATGAGTGAGGCGGTCGACCTCTCCCAGCATGTTGGAGCGGGCTCGGGGCTCCCAGTGCGCCCGCCCGAAGGGGGTGTGGAAGATGTGCCGGTGCTCCAAGAGGGATCGCAGCACCCGCAGCCGCCCGGCCCGGAACACCTTGTCGGGGAGGTGCCCGTACTCAGCTCGAACCGCCGCCGTGTAGGCCAGGTATCCCTCGGGGCCGCTCGCGAGGGTGGACAGGTCGGCGTCGGAGAGCACCGCTCCGTCGGCGTCCCACTTCTCGGGAGAGTGGTCCTTCGTGACCGCTACGAGGCGCGCCACCTTCACGATCAGGTCGGCCTCCTTGCCCATGAGCCCGAGCAGCCGCTCGGCAAGGGCCGCACTCTCGTCCTCGTCTTCCCCCGGACGCCCCTCGTAGACGGCGTCGTGGAACCAGACCGCGTAACGCACGGCGTCGGCGTCGCGCGCGTCCTCCGCGAGGACGTCGACGGCCCTGAGCGTGTCCCACAGGTGGGCGATGGTGTGGTATCGCCGGTGCGGTTCACTCCACCGGTCCAGGAGTTCGTCACCCACCGCCCTCGCCTCGTAGCCCGTCCCGGCGAGGCGCTTCCAGGAGGCCTCGAGCAGCGTGAATTCCTCCTCCTGCAGGAAGGAGCGACCCAACGGGTCTCCGGCGCTCACCATGCGACCAGTCTTCCCACGCCAAGCCCCCGCCAAAGATCCAGGCTCACTAAAACGCCGCTCACTGCCGAAGATCAGGTGGCGCTCTCGTCCACCCACCCCGCCTCGTAGGCGAGGATGGCGGCCTGCACCCGGTTCTTCATACCGAGGCGGTTGAGGATGGTGCTCACGTAGCTCTTGACCGTTCCTTCGACCAGGAAAAGCCGTTCGGCGATGTCGGCGTTGGAGTAGCCCGCGCCGACCAGGGCGAGTACCTCGCGCTCCCGTTCAGTGAGTTCGGCCAGGCGCTCCGAGGCCGCGGCCTCCCTGGCCGCGCGTCCGCCGCCGAACTGTGCGATCACCTGCTGCGCCACCTGCGGGGACAGGTAGGCACCGCCGGCGGCGACCGCGTGCACCCCGGAGATGAGTTCTCGCGGGTCACCTGCCTTGAGCAGGAACCCGCTGGCACCGTCACCCAGTGCCTGGGAGATGTAGGTGTCCTCCCCGAAGGTCGTGAGGATCACGACCTTCGTCTCCGGTGCGGTCCTACGGATTTCGGCCGCGGCCGCGAGCCCGTCCATCCGGGGCATCCGGATGTCCAGCAACAGGACATCGGGACGGTGGGACAGCACCAGGTCCACCGCCTCGCGCCCGTCGGCGGCCTCCGCCACCACCTCGATCTCCGGATCGCTCTGCACGATCGCCCGCACACCCGCGCGGATCATCGCCTCGTCGTCGGCGACCAGCACCCTGATCACTGCTGTGTCCTCTCCCCTGTCCCGGTGGTCCGGTCTCCTGTCCCTGTGGTCCGGGAAGCATCCCACAACGGCGGATTCAGCGGAGCTCCAACCGCTCCTTGGTCTCCAGGACACCGTCTCCGAAACAGAGCTGGTAGAAGGCCACGTCCCGGTCGAACATCCCAGATGTACCCCGGTAGTGGTCACAGCTCGGGTCGCCCGAGGCGAAGGGTTCGAGTTGTTCCTCCTCCAGCCCCAGTGTGGACTCTGGGAGGACCCCCTCGAGGTCCTCCCGGCTGTCGCCCGCGGAGATCGACTGGTAGTCCTCCGGTGGAAGGGTCGAGTCCACCATGGCCAGGTGAAGGCTGTAGTAGACGGCCCCGATCACCAGCGCGACGACGGCGACCGGTACGACGACCAGGGCCACGGTCCACGGTTGGACCTTTCGGTCGGCGGCCCGCTGGAGCTCGTCGATCTCCTCCTCACCGTCCTGCGGTTCGGCCACCGCGTCACCGTCCAACGGCATGACGGCGCACACCTCCCAGCCGTCGCCGCCGGGGCCGACCGCAAACGTTCCGCCGGTCATCCGGACGCGCTCGCGCAGACCGGTGAGTCCGCGTCCGCCCCCGGTCTCGGCCTCAGCGCCGCCCCCTCCGCCCGCGCTGTTGGAGACCCGCACCTCCAGGCGGGAGTCGTCGGCGGTCAGCCACACGGTCACCCGCGCGCCGGGCGCGTACTTGGTGGCGTTGGTCAGGGACTCCTGCACGACCCGGTAGACGGCGCGGTCCACCATCGGCGGCAGCGCGTCGAGCTGGCCCTCCTGCGCGAGACTGACCCGCACCCCGGAGTCGCGGGCGCGTTCGACCAGGACGGAGACGCCCTCCCCAGCGGGGGTCGTTGGCGCCGGTTCGGACTCGGCCCCAGTACGTAGGACCCCGATGATCTCGCGCAGGTGCGCGGTGGCCGAGACGGCGGTGGCGCGCAGCTCTCCGACCTCCTGACGGTGGCGCTCCCCGAGGTCGGGCGAGACTTCCAGGGCCCCGGCCTGCAAGGCGATCAGGCTGAGTTCGTGCCCCAGGGAGTCGTGCATGTCCTGGGCGATGCGCGAGCGCTCCCGCAGCCGGGCCTGTTCTTCGGTGAGCCGCTGTTCGAGTTGGAGCTGGCGGGCGTGCTCCCACCCGGCGGCGCCGAGGTCGACGTGCTGGCGCCGGTAGACCCCCACCAACCAGGGCAGCGCCAGGCCGAAGGCCAGTACTCCCGCGGAGTTGATCAGGAGTCCGGGGACGTCGTCCAGCCGCGGGACCGCCCAGACGGTGAGGAACACGGAGATGGCCGCGAAGAGCGCCACCGCGACCCAGCCGCGGTCGGCGCGGCGCCCCGCCAGATAGGAGACGCAGGCGAGCAGGACGACGATGGAGGCGGCCCCCCACAAGTACACGGCCAGCGCCAGGCAGGGTGCCGCCAGGGGGTAGGTGCGGCTGAGCACCACGATCACCCCTGCCAGAACCACGGCCACGGGGACCAGGTCCAGATTGCCGCGGCCCTGGACCGACCAGGCGGGGAACTCAGCGAGGATGACCAGGCACATCCCCAGCCAGAGCAGCACGTCGCGCACGACGGCGCCCCGGGAGGGCCATCCGGGCGCGGGGGCCAGGGTGCGGCGCACGCCCCGGCGGAGTTCGGCGAAGTCCATGGAACGGAACCTACACAGCTCAGAGCGGACCGGGCACCCACGAAAGTCAGGGAATGGCCCCTTCTCCCGACAGTCCGCCTATCATGGGATGGTTTGTGGCCGAGGGCGGGACGGCACAGCACCACGACACAGAACGAGGTCGGATGTCACCCCTGGAGACCCTGCGGCGGATGAACCGGATCGCCGGCTGGCCACTACTCCTCGCCACCTTCCTGGCGCGTCTGCCCGTGTCGATGACCCTGATCGGGCTGCTCACCCTCGTCACCAGTTCCACCGGCAGCGTCGCCGCGGCCGGCCTCGTCTCCGGTGCGTTCGCACTGGGCGAGACTGTCGGCGGACCGATCATCGCCCGCTTCGCCGACCGCCACGGGCAACGCGCTCCCGTGCTGGTCACCGCGATCGTCGACGCGGCCCTGATCACTCTGCTCGTTGCGGCCGTCGTCGCCGACGCGCCACTACCCGTCCTGGTCGCTCTCGCCGCCCTCGGCGGGCTGTGCATGCCCCAGGTGGGGCCGATGGCGCGCACCCGCTGGGTGTTCATGATCCGCAAGGGCCCGGAACAGGGCTTGGATCGCGAACGCTCGGTCTCCGCCGCGATGTCGGTGGAGGGTGTGCTGGACGAGACATCGTTCGTCCTGGGCCCGGCCCTGGTCGGAATCCTCACCCTCACCCTCTCCCCCACCGCGAGCGTGCTCGGCGCGGCCGTCCTGCTCGGGGTGTTCGCGTCCGTGTTCGCCCTACACCCCACCGCCCCGCCCGGATCGGTCCCGGTGCGCGGCGCCGCTGGGCGGATCACGCACCCGGCCCTGCTCGTGCTCGCCGTGCCGATGTTCTGCCAGGGCCTGTTCTTCGGCGGGATGTCCACGGGAGTGACCGCCTTCGCGGACGACGCGGGGCACGGCGACCTGTCCGGGCTGATGTACGCGGTGATGGGCTCCAGCAGCGCCGTCGCCGGACTACTGATGGCCTCGCTGCCGGTTGGCTTCTCCCTGACCGCCCGGGTACGCGTGGCCGCGGGCGGTCTGGCGCTGCTCAGCCTCCCGCTGTACCTGGACCACGGGCCGGCGACGCTCGCGGTCACCATGTTCGTCCTGGGCATCGCGATCGGTCCGCACATCGTGAGCCTGTTCGGGATGATCGAGCGCGCGGCCCCGCCCAGCCGCCTGTCGCAGTCGATGGCGATCATCCTGAGCAGCCTGATCCTCGGACAGGCGCTCGGGTCCATGGTCTCGGGCAGCCTCGCTGACAGTTACGGCCACCAAGGCGCGTTCGTCCTGGCCACGGCCGCCGGTGTCATAGCGTTCGCGGTGACCACGCTGGTGGTGCGCGGGCACTGGTACGCGCGGGCCGACGAGTCCGCGCCAGCGGAGGGGAAGGAGCCCGAGACCACGGGGGCGACTTCAGACTGAAGCGGCGTTACTCGTACCCGACGGTCTTGAGGCGCACGTCGCGCTCGCCCAGCTCCTCGACGGCCGAACGCGGGAGCCGGTCGTCGGTGACGATCAGGTCGAACTCCTCGAGGCGGGCCACCCGGAAGGTCCCGAACTTGCCGTACTTGGTGCTGTCCACTACGAGGACGCTCTTGGAGGAGATGCGCAGCAGCTCCTGCTTCGCGATCACCTTGGCCTCCGAGGGGGTCGTCGAGCCGCGCTCGGCGTCCCAGGAGCTGCTCGCGATGAAGGCGAGGTCCACGTTGACCTGGCGGAGGAAGTCCGCGGTGAACTGGCCCACCGAGGAGTGGTCGGAGTGCGACACGACGCCGCCCGTGTGGATCAGTTCGATCCCCGGGTACTCCATCAGGTGGCCCACGACGTTGAAGTCGCTGGTGATGACGGTGAGGCCGACCTTGTCGGTGAGCATCGGCACCATTTGCAGGGTGGTCGTGCCCGCGTCGAGGTAGATGGTGAAGTTCTCCCGCACCAAGTCGGCGGCGGCCCGCGCTATGGCGCGCTTGGCGGGCACCTCCAGCTGGGCCTTGGCCAGGTAGGAGGGCTCGCTCTTGAGCCGCGCGGCCAGGCGCACGCCACCGGTGACCGACAGGACCTTGCCGTCGTTCTCCAGGGCCTGGATATCACGACGCACCGTCATGTGGGACACGGACAGCATCGACGTGAGCTCGTTGATGCTCAACACGTGGCGCTCTTGGAGGAGCTTCAGGATGTGCTCTCGCCGCTGGTCCGGGATCATCATTCGCCTCACGCTCGGGGGCCGGCCTTGTGGGTGCCGTGCGGTCACGACACCCGGTAACAAAGTTTCCCAGTTCGGTACGCCTGGAACGGTGCCCCTACGACGTGACCCCGCTCGCAATCGCGGTGTGACCGGCCCCCCACACCGCTCCGCTCGGGGATCACAGGATGCCTTGATGGGCGTTTTTCCTGTTTGCGCCACACAGAGCGATGCTTTTTGCCACTCTTGACTGCATGACGTTGTCCATCGCACTACGCGGAGACACCGCACGATTCCCGGGTAACACGCTCCCAGCCCTGCGCTCAGCCTTGCGCGCCGGCGTCGATCTGGTCAAGATCGACGTCCACCTGACCGCTGACGGATACCCGGTCCTTGTGGACGAACGTGTCGTGACCGTCCCGGGTTCCCCGCCCCGCCAGGTCGAGGAACTGGCCCTGGCCGAACTGGCCGCGGCCCGCGACGACGTGGAGCGGCGGGTACCCACCCTGATGGAGGTCTTGGCTGAGTTCTGTGGTCGGGACACCGCACCCTTACTCATCGACTCGGCCTCACCGGACGCGGCGCTCGCCGCCGACCAGGTCCTGCGCGAGCACGGCTTCGGTGACCACGCGGTGTTCACCGGTCCGACCGAGACCCTGCGGGCCCTGCGGGCCCGGAACCCGGGCGCCCAGCTGATGCTGGCCCGGGACCAGCCGGGGCCGCCGCCGGAGGATTTGGCGCGCTCACTGCGCCCGACGTTCCTTGGAGCGCACTACACCCTGTTGAGCCGGGAAACGATCGGTGAAATACACCGGCACGGCTACCGGGTGGTGGCGTGGACGGTGAACGAATTCCCGGAGATGGCGCGCCTGATCGGAATGGGGGTGGACGCCCTTGCCACCGAACGCGTCGATGAACTGGTGTCGTTGGCCACGGGTCGGGCACAGGGAGCGACAGAAAAGCCCGGACCAGCGGAAACGAACCGGAAATACACGCGCGAAAGAGCCGTCGCGGAGCACAGGACCACCTCAGGAACCGGCACGATACGCCCATAAAGAACTTCTCGCGCACCCGTCACCATGCGCCACATAATCTCAGCATTCGCCAACGAGTTCTGCCGTTCTGCTCTTTTTGTCGTACGTCCATGGATATCCTTGGCTTCCCTCCCTCTTGAAGCCTCACCCCTATCTGGGAAACCGACAAATGACCGCCGACCTCTCCCCTCACGCGCTGCGCACCACAGCCCCTGTCCTGGACTGCGCGGCCCGCCTGTTCACCGAACACGGGTCCCGCGGCATGACCATGTCCGAACTGACCCACCGGATCGCCACCGAGACCGGTACTGACGCGGCGAGCCTCAGGCGCGCCTTCCCGAGCAGGTTCGACCTGTCCTATGCCGTGGTTCTGCGCGCCACCCGCGAACGGGTCAACGGCCAACTGGCCGCCGACACCCCCGACCGGTCGGCCACCGAACGCATGGCCGACCTCGTCCGCAACCACGTGTGCACCGGCTGGAAGCACCGGGCCGCCATCGCGCTGAGCCAGGAACTCCTGCCGACCCTGCGCGCCATCGACCCCGCCAGACACCGCGAGATCAGCTCACTCCACCGGACCTTCCGTGAACACGTCCGCGAGATCATCGTGGCCGGGGTCGCCGCCAACCATTTCCGCATCCGCGACACCGGCAAGGCCGCAGACACGGTCCTGGAGACCTTCGACACCCTGCTGCACTGGTACGACCCTGAGGCCGGGCTCAGCCTCAACGACCTCGGAGGGGTCTACGTCGACCTGATCATCCACCATCACCTGTGCTGCCCCCGTTGAGCTCGTAAAGGTCCACCGACTCGGCGATCGCCGCGAGGCCCTCGTCGTTCGGGTGAAGGTGGTCACCCGAGTCGTACTCCGCCGCCAAGCGCGTCGGGTCCGCGGGGTCACGCACGACCGCGTCGAAGTCCCACACCCCGGCGTAGACCGAGTCCGGGTTGGCCGTCTCCTCGCGCAGGTGGGCATTGACCTGCTGGCGGGCCTGCTCGACATCGTCCGTGCAGCGCGCCGAGCCCCCGCAGGGCACCAGCGTCCCCACGAACACCACGACACCGTGCTCGTGCGCCGTACGGGCCAGGCGCCCCAGCCCCGCCACCACTTCGTCGGAGGAAGCTCCCCAGCGCAGGTCGTTGACCCCCGCGAAGACCACCAGCGTGTCCACCCCGCTCTGTGCGAACACATCGCGCTGCGCCCGGTGCAGCATGCTCACACCGCTGGCGTTCGCGGACACCCCGTCGCCGGGGTAGCCGTCCGTCCCCACCTTGTTTCCAGCGATCCCGAGGTTGAGCACGCCCGGGTTCGGCAAGTCGTCGCTGGCGTGTAGCCGGGCGCTGAGCACATCCGGCCAGCGCCTGTACTCGTCGCGGCTGGAGTTCAGGCCGTCGGTGATGGAGTCGCCGAAGACCGCCACGGCACCCGGGCCGTCGACCACGTCGATCCCGGTGAGGAAGGGCCACTGGTCCACCTCACCGGTGAACGGCTCCCCAGTGCGGTCCAGGGTCTGGTCACCGCTACCGGGCGGGCTCGCGTAGTTCGTGTCCACCGACGCGTAGTGGATGGGCGCCGCGGTCACCCTCTCGGGCAGGTGGATGCTCACGAGGAGTTCGGTCTGCGGGGGCACCAGGATGTCGACCGGGTCGCTGACCAGTCGGCCCCCGGCCGGGATGACCGCGCCGGGCGCCCCGTCGAAGGTGAGCGGGACGGCGGCGCCGTGCGTGGCCGCACCGTCGTCGCGCAGGGACACCGAGGCCGCACCGATGGACACCGGGCGGGAGGCGAAGGTGTTGTCGAGGCGGATCCGCGCCTTGGGTCCGCCCGTCGTGGTGCGCACCGCCAGGCGCAGTGTCTGGTCCTCCCAAGGGCCGACCTCGGCGTACCCCGAGGTCGCGCGTGCCCAGGTGCCGGTCCAGTCCTCCGTTCCCGGACGCCCGCCCGCAGAGAAGACGTGCAGGTTTCCGTCGTCCGCCTGGACCTCGGGAAGGACGACGTGGTCGACCTCCCGGGCCGGGTCCAGTGGCACCGAGCGGGCGTACAGGTGCACGGAGCCAAGGGCGCCCTGCCCGAAACCGGTGGCCGAGTTGGCGTAGGGCAGGGTGAGGGCGGCGTCACCAGCCAGTCCCTCGGCCCAGTCGGGAACGGTGAGGGAGAAGTCCTGCGTGTCGCCGTCGGCGTAGACCACGCTTCCGGTGCCCCGGACGTCGGCCCCGGTTCCGTCGGTGCGGGTACCGGTGGCCAGGAAGGTCAGGGAGCGCATCCGGACAGGCTCGGGGGAGATCTCCAGGAACTGCCCGTCGGCGGTCAGGTGGTCGGGCTCACCCGGCCGGTAGGCGGGGAGTTCGAGTGAGGTGTCCTGTAGGACGACCTCTCCCCCGGGGTTCCACCCGGCCGCCTGGAGCGTTCGGGCGGACAGGCTGTTTCCGGCGCCGTCGAGGTCGGCGGTTCCGGCAGCGCCGTCCTGGGAGATCCCGACCCGGTCGACCAGGTCGGCCAGCGGTTGGGCGTCGACATCCGCCGACTCCTGGGAATACTCGGCGGTGACGTCGGAAGTGATCGTGGTGTTGAAAGCGACCAGCAGGAGTGCGATCACGACCGTCGCGGAGGCGGCGCGCAGGACATGGTCCCGAGCCGAGCTCCGCGGACCTGTGCCGTCCGCCGCTGTTCGCCCCCCGTCCACCACATGCCTTCCTCCCCGGTTGCGCCCGTCCACCGTCGTGTCCGATGCCCCCGGAGGCGCGGTGGTTGCCGAGATCCACGACACGGTGGCCCGACCGGCGGCCAGTTTATGGTCTGCGCCGCGGACACACACCATAGGTGATTCCGGATCCGCCGAACGGCGCGCGCCACACCGCCCCCACACCTCTCCGCACGTGGGAAGGGGCGTCCGCCGGTGCCTGTGGTCTCCGCCACCGCGAGAGCCCGAAAGTGCCCCTGGCCGTCCCTCCCGGGAAACCTCTCGTACCGGCCCTCAGCTGCCAAAAGCGGCCTAGCGCGCGGAAGTGCGCGTTTTGTACCAGGTGCTCGGGGCAGGGGCCGATCAGGAGGTACCCCCCGTGGAGACCGGAACGATAGTCATCATCGCCATTGTCGTGGTCGTCATCATCGGAGGAATCGCGATCGCAGCGCGTTTCTCGCTCCTCCCGGCCACGCGCACCAACCGGCTCAGGAAGCGCTTCGGCCCCGAGTACGACCGTGCCCTCGAAGCACACAGCGACAAGGAAGCCGCCGAAAAGGACCTCTCCGAGCGACTCAGCCACCGCGAGAATATCCAGCTCCGCGCCCTCACCGACGACGAGAGAGCGGTGCACACCGACACGTGGACCAAAGTCCAGCAGCAGTTCGTGGACGACCCGGTCAGCGCAGTACAGGACGCCCGCGCCCTCACGGACGCGGTCATGAAGGACATCGGCTACCCCGACCGCCCCTCCGCGGCCGACGGTGGCGCCGATGACGAGAGTTTCGAGCAGCGCGCCAAGGACCTGTCGGTGGACCACCCGTCCGCGGTCGACCGCTACCGCCGCGCGCAGGCTGCCGGACACCTGGACCAGGCGGACCGGACCGCCACCGAGGAACTGCGCGAGGCCCTGCTGGCCTACCGCGGCCTGCTGGACTCCCTCATGGGCGAACTCCCGGGGGACAACGGGTCCCGTCGACCCGGGAAGCACCAGAGGGCGCCTGAGGAGGACTGAGCGGCCCCGACGACACCACTGGACGCGGGACAAGCCGGCCGAACACGATCCGGGGCCGGAGAAGCCGGCGCCGAGGCGAGGAGACGGAGATGGCAGAGCGCACAACGAGGTCCGGCCGCGGAAAGGGGCCGGAGGAGCCCGGGGACGGGGTGCCCGGCGCCGCGGGCCCCGAAGAGCTCGGGCAAGAGTCGGCTGACGCACCCCAGGAGGCCGAGTGGGTCGATGCAGAGGTGACCGACGCCGAGCCCGACACCACCGCTGGGACGGACACGGGCGCCGGGACCGGAACGAGCCCCGCAACGAACACGACCGGCCGGACTGAACGGCCCCAACCGTCCAAGAACAAGAAGAGGTCCCAGTCGCGGAAGCCCGAGGGACAGGGAATCCCGGGCCGCCCCGCCACGGGACAGCGGCCCGCGGACGTGACCTGGGATCTCGGTCCGCGCGGGATGCGCCCCGACGAGGTGCGCGACCGGTGGAGCGAGGCCCAGGGCGGGTTCATCGACGACCCCCAGCAGGCAGTGCGCGACGCGGACGCGCTGGCCACCGAAGTGGCGGCAGCGGTGGTGGCGGAGATCGAGAACCGCCATTCCGAGCTCCGTTCCTCTTGGAGCGATGGCGCCGACGCGGACACCGAAGCACTCCGCATCTCTCTGCGCGACTACCGGACTTTCGTGAAACGCCTGATCGGTGACCATGACTGACCGGTAACCGTTCCTGGAGACGGCGCAGAAAAAGCACAAAGAGTAGCCATTCGGGCAAACGTCACGAAAAGCGAGAGAGTTGACCCACGCCACCCACGAGCGGGAAATGGAAGGGTGGGTGCGCCGACGGCCGTAGTGCGCCGTCGGCGCCGCGCAGAAGGGGGTTCCACGCAGGTGGGAGGGGGTAGGCCGGGCGGGACTCGAACCCGCGACCCAGGGATTATGAGTCCCCTGCTCTAACCAACTGAGCTACCGGCCCTCCGTCGTCAGCAAACGTCATCCTAACAGGGTGTGTCCGGCGTTTCCCCGCCGTAAATCCGTTGCCCCGCAGGCGTTGCCCGAACCCGATGACGACGCGTCAACCCCTTGACGGCACCTGGGTAGCAAGGCTCACAGCAGAGCGGTCTAGGGTGGAACGGTGCGGCGCGCGCCTGGCCGTACCCCCTGGGCCCGGCACCGGAGCCGCCCCGAACCCGTTGGTAACATCGCGGGTCGCACACCGTCGTCAGGAGAGTTCACGCATGTCCAAAGCACCCGTCAACGTCACCGTCACCGGCGCCGCCGGGCAGATCGGCTACGCCCTGCTGTTCCGGATCGCCTCGGGTCAGCTGCTCGGCACCGACACTCCGGTAAAGCTGCGCCTGCTGGAGATCCCGCAGGCCGTCAAGGCCGCCGAGGGCACGGCGATGGAGCTTGACGACTGCGCCTTCCCCCTGCTCCAGGGCATCGACATCTTCGACGACGCCAACAAGGCGTTCGAGGGTGCCAACGTCGGCCTCCTGGTCGGCGCCCGTCCGCGCGGCAAGGGCATGGAGCGCGGTGACCTGCTCCAGGCCAACGGCGGCATCTTCAAGCCCCAGGGTGAGGCGATCAACGCCGGCGCCGCTGACGACATCCGCATCCTGGCGGTCGGCAACCCGGCCAACACCAACGCCCTCATCGCGCAGAGCCACGCCCCGGACGTCCCGGCCGAGCGCTTCACCGCGATGACGCGTCTGGACCACAACCGCGCGCTGACGCAGCTCGCCAAGAAGCTCGACGTGTCGATCAACGACATCAAGAAGCTCACCATCTGGGGCAACCACTCCGCGACCCAGTACCCGGACGTGTTCAACGCCGAGGTCAACGGCGCCAACGCGGCCAAGGCCGTCGGCGACCAGGCCTGGCTGGAGAACGACTTCATCCCGACCGTCGCCAAGCGCGGCGCCGCGATCATCGAGGCCCGTGGCGCCTCCTCGGCCGCCTCCGCCGCCAACGCCGCCATCGACCACGTCTACGACTGGGTCAACGGCACCCCCGAGGGCGACTGGACCTCCGCGGCCATCCCGTCCGACGGTTCCTACGGCGTCCCCGAGGGCCTCATCTCCTCCTTCCCGGTCACCTCCAAGAACGGCAAGTGGGAGATCGTGCAGGGCCTGGAGATCGACGAGTTCTCCCGCGGCCGCATCGACGCTTCGGTGCAGGAGCTCGTCGAGGAGCGCGACACCGTGAAGGACCTCGGCCTGGTCTAGTGTCCTGAGTCGTTAATTCGTCGGCAGTACGAAGCAAGGGATTCGAGGATCTCCTCGGCCGTCTTGTGCCACACATAGGGTCGAGGGTCCTCGTTCCACACCCTGATCCAGGAGTGGATGTCC